>CAYUNO010000081.1:0-9076 GCA_964446075.1 uncultured Flavobacteriaceae bacterium
CAAAAAGCGCAACCGATAGACCAATTAATCCAACATTTTGAGAAATTCGGTAACGCCTCCATCCAAGCCCATTGCTCCAAACATACACCATTCACAGCAGAAGAGTGGAAGGCTTTAAATCAAAATGAAAAATCGCAAATTTTAAATCATTACCGATTGGCATTTGTTGACGAAACCACCGTAAACTGGTGTGCCGAAATGGGAACTGTTTTGGCCAATGAAGAGGTAGTAAATGGTGTTTCGGAACGAGGAGGATATCCCGTAATTCGTAAAAAAATGAAACAATGGAGTTTGCGTATTACCGCTTATGCAGACCGATTATTAAGCGGATTAGACGAACTACAGTGGTCCGATGCAATTAAAGAAATTCAACGCAATTGGATTGGAAAAAGTCAAGGTGCCGAAATTAGTTTCTCAATCCAAAATTCTGATAAAACCATTACCGTATTCACCACAAGACCCGATACAATTTATGGAGCCACCTTTATGGTTGTAGCTCCTGAAATTGAAGGATTAATCAACTTTTGCACAGCTGAACAGTTGGAATCGGTAACCACCTACGCAGAAAAAGCAAAAAATCGTTCCGAAATAGAGCGCATGGCAGACACCTCCAAAACCGGTGTTTTCACTGGCTCATATGCTATCAATCCGTTCAATAAACAACCCATTCCTATTTGGGTTAGCGATTATGTTTTAGCTGGTTACGGAACAGGCGCTATCATGGCGGTTCCAGCGCATGATGAGAGAGATTTTGCCTTTGCATCAACCTTTAATTTGCCAATAATACCTGTAATTAAACCATTATACGGAGATTTATCGTTGCCACTAACCGAAGCCTTTTCTACCAAAGATGGAATTTGTATAAACAGCGAAATCCTCAATAACCTTACGGTTAAAGAAGCTATAGCTAAAGCAATATTTGTAATTGAAGAAAACCAATGGGGAACCGCGAAAATTAACTACAAATTACGCGAAGCTGGATTTGGAAGACAACGCTATTGGGGGGAACCATTTCCAATTATTTTTGATGAAAACAATATTCCTCAACTCATTCATGATCTCCCTGTTGAATTACCTAAAGTAGAATCATACAAGCCTACAGGAACCGGAGAATCACCACTCGCAGCGGTTTCAGAATGGGTGATTACACCCAACGGTAAACGAGAAACAGACACCATGCCCGGATGGGCCGGATCTTCCTGGTACTTCTTGCGCTACCTAGACCCAAATAACACCCAAGAATTTGCTTCCAAATCCGCATTAGAATATTGGAAACAAGTAGACCTTTACGTTGGTGGAAGCGAACACGCAACAGGGCATTTGTTATACAGTAGATTTTGGACAAAATTCTTATTTGATCTTAATTTAATATCCTGGGATGAACCTTTCACTAAGTTGGTAAATCAGGGTATGATTATGGGTGAAGATGGACAAAAAATGTCGAAACGCTGGGGCAATGTAGTAAACCCCGATGATGTTTGCGCCGCTTACGGTGCCGATACCTTGCGATTATACGAAATGTTTCTTGGACCGTTAACCGACTCTAAACCTTGGAACACCCACGGAATTGAAGGTGTAAGCAGATTTTTAGGTAAATTCTGGAGGCTATTCCACAACGGCGATGTATTTGAAGTCAACAAGGAAAATCCAACTCCGGAAGAAATTAAAATACTGCACAAAACAATCAAGAAAATCACGGAAGATATCGAAAACATGAGTTTCAATACTTCTGTTTCCGCCTTCATGGTTGCAACAAACGAATTAGGCACCTTAAAATGTAGAAAGCAACAAATTCTTGAACCTTTACTCATACTTTTGGCGCCTTTTGCACCCCATATTAGCGAGGAATTATGGAGTAAACTTGGACATACCAGCAGTATTCATATTCAATCTTGGCCTAACTATAATCCAGAATATCTGATAGAGAATAGTTTTAACTATCCAATTAGTGTTAATGGTAAAACTCGCCATAGCATGGAATTTTCACTCCAAGCAACCGAAGTTGAAATTCGTGAAGCAGTTTTAAACAATGAAACAATCCGTAAATGGATCGAGGAAAAAGAGATTAAGAAATTTATCTTAGTGAAGGGCCGAATTATTAATGTTGTTATTTAAGCGCATCACGCAAAAATTTCAACGCAAAACCAATCTGATTTTCTACCGTTTTAACGGAAATATCCATTAATTCCGCTATCTCTTTGTGAGATAGCTCATGAACTCTACTTAATAAAAAAACTTGCCTGCAACGAGTGGGTAATTTATCTACAAAACACTGAACCTTGTCTCGTGTTTCGGTAAATTGCATATTATCTAAACCGGTTGTAAGACTCCCGGCCAACGGAATCTCTTCAGTCATTGTTTCAAACGGCGATTTATTACTCCGAATTTTATTTAATGATCTATTTTTTACCGACCTAAATAAATAACTTTTTATTCCTAACTCTTCTTTTAACTCCGTTTGTTTATCCCAAATATTAATAAAGATATCATTTACAACTTCTTCCGCATCTTCAACATTTCCAATGATTGAAATAGCAAAATGCAGCATACCAGTTCGGTACTTACGAAATAATTGCTCAAATTTATCTTGAAAAGATTCCAAATATATTAATTCAAATGACCGTGCAAATTAAACATAGTCTACTACATAATACCAAACTAGAATTACTAATTCCCTAAATCACCCAAAAACTGCAAATGCATTAAACGCAATTCTTCGTGAGAAAATTCACCCGAAAAATGATCTACCGCCTCATCAAAATCCAACTCCTCGGTATTCCGGAAATAATCTATAATCTCTTCTTGTAATTCATCTTCTAAAAATTGATCCAAGAAATATTTGAGATTAAGCCGTGAACCGCCATTCACAATTTGTTCCAACTCAATCATAAGTTCCTCAAAACCAATACCTAGCTGTTTTGCGATATCAGGTAAATCAACTTTTTTATCAATATTTAATATTATACTTACCCGCTTTGCCGATTTTTCAGCAGTACCTTTTAGTACAATATCCTGTGGACGCTCAATGTCGTTTTCAACTACATACGAAGCAATATAATCAACAAATGGCTCACCAAATTTTATAGCTTTGTTTTTTCCAACTCCATTGATATTCGAAAGCTCTTCCATGGTAATTGGATATTTGGTAGCCATGTCTTCCAAACTTGGGTCTTGAAAAATCACATACGGTGGCAAACCTTTTTCCTTAGCCACTCTACGACGCAAGTCTTTTAGATGATTGAATAATACATCATCACAAATACTCTCTGCTTTGAAATTATCAAAATCCTCATCGTTAACACTCTCAAATTCTACGTCTACCGCCATTTCCATCGGAATAGGTTCTAATAAGTACGATTCACCCAGCTCAGACATACTAATTAGACCATACTTCTCAATATTCTTATTCAAGAATCCGTGAACTAAGGCCATCCGCATCAAACTCTTCCAGAACAATTTGTCCTTATCCTTCCCAAAACCAAATGCTGGTAACAGATCATGACCGTAATCTTTAACGCTATCCGACCTCTTTCCAATAATATAATTCACCAAATGCGTTAAAGGGAATTCTCCCTTTAATGCCTGAATTGCACGCAATGCACCGGCCATTTCCCGTGTAACATCTTGCTTTGGTTTTGGAGATGCGCAATTATCACACATTTTATTGCAATCCTGTTCGGCAAAGGATTCCCCAAAATAATGCAACAATAACTTTCGTCTACAATGACTACTTTCAGCAAATGCGGCAGTTTCAGCTATCAACAAACTTCCAATTTCTTGCTCAGCAACCGGTTTGTCTTTCATAAACTTCTCAAGCTTCTCAATGTCACTTGGATTATAAAACAGTAAACAATCGCCTTGCATACCATCTCTACCGGCTCTTCCTGTTTCTTGATAAAATCCCTCCAAACTTTTTGGAACATCGTAATGAATAACAAATCGAACATCAGGCTTATCAATACCCATCCCAAACGCAATAGTTGCAACTATTACATGACAATCTTCCATTAAAAATGCATCCTGATGTTGAGCTCTTACTTTGGAATCCAAGCCAGCGTGGTATGCTAAGGCCTTAATTCCATTCATCGTAAGCATTTCCGATATCTCCTCCACTTTTTTCCTAGACAAACAATAAACGATACCCGATTTGTTGGATCTACTTTTGATGAAAGAAATAATCTCTTTATGAACAATATCCTTTCTTCCTTTCGGTCTAACTTGATAAAACAAATTAGATCGATTAAAAGAACTTTTGTAAACACAGGCATCCAACATTCCTAAGTTCTTCTGAACATCTTGTTGAACCTTAGGGGTAGCAGTTGCAGTTAATGCCATTAAAGGCACATCATCAATTGCCTTTACCATTTGCTTAATACGCCGGTATTCAGGCCTGAAGTCATGTCCCCACTCAGAAATACAATGCGCCTCATCAACCGCAACAAACGAAATTTTTATTCGCTTCAATAAATCAATCGTTTCGTCCTTTTTTAAGGTTTCGGGAGCTACATATAACAATTTTGTATCTCCACTTAAAATATCCTGAGTTACTTGATTTAATTCACCTTTACTTAAAGAACTATTCAAAAAATGAGCGAGTGAACTCCGGTTTGCAAAACCCCTGATATTGTCTACCTGATTCTTCATCAAGGCAATCAATGGCGAAATCACAATAGCCGTACCTTCCATCATTACCGCAGGCAATTGATAACACATACTCTTGCCAGCTCCAGTTGGCATGATTACAAAACAATCCTCACCTCTCAGAACACTGTTAACAACGTCTTCCTGATTACCTTTAAAACCATCAAATCCAAAAAACTCCTTTAGAACTTTCCTAGGTTCGTACACCCGTTCGGCTACTTGCTGACTCATTTAATTTTTCTACCTTAATTGATAAATACGTAATCGTTTTTAAAGCGATGTGTGAAATTAATATAAATTTAATGATTCTACTAAGGGCATTATTAAAAAACATCGAGTAACGATTGTTTTTTGGTTATTTTGCAAAAAAAACTCAACAAAGTGAGCGAAAACCTATCCCAGTCCATCCTTACATTCGGTAAACAAACCATTGAAAATGAATTGTTTTCGCTTAAAAACCTCTCACATAACATTAATGAACATTTTGAAGCGCTCATAACGAAAATATTAAAATCCAATGGTCGACTAATCATTTCGGGCATTGGGAAAAGTGCCATAATTGCGCAAAAAATAGTTGCAACATTAAATTCAACAGGTCAACCTGCACTGTTTCTGCACGCCGCAGACGCAATTCATGGCGATTTAGGAATGATTCAATCATCGGATATCGCCATTTTAATATCCAAAAGTGGCAATACACCCGAAATCAAAACGCTTGTTCCAATTATTAAGAATTTCGGAACCCCTATGGCTGCTATTGTTGGAAATAATAATAGTTTTTTAGCTCAACATGCAGACTTTGTTTTAGACACAACCATCGATAAAGAAGCTTGTCCCAATAATTTAGCACCAACAACGTCAACCACGGCTCAATTGTTAATGGGGGACGCAATCGCAGTAACCCTTCTACAATTAAAAAACTTTTCTGCCCACGACTTTTCCAAATTCCATCCCGGAGGGGCACTAGGGAAACAACTATATCTTACTTGTGGCCAGTTAATTACATCCAATTCCGCCCCATATACTTATATAGAAACCCCGTGGAAAGAGGTGGTCTTAAGTATTACACAATCCCGATTAGGCGCTACTGCTGTTGTTAATGCAAATCATGAAGTAATTGGTATCGTTACGGATGGAGATATTCGGAGAATGTTGGAAAATCACAATAACCTTGATTTAATTACGGCAAAAGAAATAATGGGACATAAACCAACCTGCTTGGAGGAAAATACCTTAGCGGTTGAAGCAGCTCAATTAATGCAACAAAAGAAAATCACACAAATACCAATAACTAAAAACAACCTTTACATTGGCATTGTACATTTGCACGACCTTTACAGAGAGGGAATAATATGAGTAATAGAGATAACCATTATGTGGTAATTATGGCTGGCGGAATCGGATCTAGATTTTGGCCTGTAAGTAAAAAGAGTTTCCCTAAACAATTTATCGATATTTTAGGAACCGGAAAGTCCCTTATTAGACAAACCTTTGATCGTTTTTCTCAACTCGTTCCGTCCGACAATATTTTTGTTGTTACAAATCAAGATTATATACCCCTTGTTCAACAACATATTCCAGAAATGCAGCTCAACCGAATCATCGGTGAACCCTTAGCCAAAAATACTGCTCCTTGCATTGCATTAGCCAATAGACATATTAAGCAACTGAACCCCAATGCTATTATCTTGGTGGCGCCTTCAGACCATTTGATTCTTAATGAAATTGCTTTTTTCGAAATTGCTAACAAAGCATTTTCATTTGCTTCAGAAAATACAGCTTTGTTAACATTAGGGATTAAACCTACTAGACCCGATACAGGATATGGGTATATCCAATTTAACAAGGAAGAAATCACCAATCAGGTCCATCGAGTTAAAACCTTCACCGAAAAACCTACACACGATATTGCTGTTTCCTTTATCGAAAGTAAAGAGTTCTTATGGAACGCAGGAATATTTGTTTGGGGATTGAAAACAATAGAAAATTCAATCGAAAAATACCTGCCCGAAATTCACCAAATATTTCAGGACTTGGACGTAAACTCACCCGCCTACAAAAATGATTTAGAAAAAGCTTATGCTTTGTGTCCTTCTATCTCCGTTGATTACGGCATTCTTGAAAAAGATGATTTCGTTGCCGTATTACCATCTGAATTTGGCTGGAGTGATTTGGGTACATGGAAATCACTATGGGATATTTCCAATAGAGACAACAACAATAACGCCTTAATTGGAAAGTCAGTACATGCCTTTGACTCCAGCAATAGCATTGTTTTTAACGATAGTAATAAACTCGTGGTTATTTCCGGAGTAGATAATCTGGTAGTTGTTGAATCCGATGCTGTTTTGATGATTATCAACAAAGACAAAGAACAAGAAGTAAAAACCGTATTGAATTCAATAAAAGAGACTTACAAAAACAAATACGATTAATTCTTTTTTTTGTTGTAAGTATTAATCACAAAATAGTATATTTGTATTGTTATCGGTTAGTACGATAACGCCAACTGTTACGCGCTTTTATATACCAACATCCTGGCCGTGCTCAAAGCGCGGCCTTGATTTTTTAAAGCAATCCCAAACCATTAATGAACAACCAGTTTTCTCCAAAAGTTAAGGCCCTAATTGCCCTACACTTTGCAGTTTTTCTCTGGGGATTTACTGCCATTTTAGGAAAATTAATCACTACAGATTCCATTTCATTGGTTTGGCAACGAATGACAATAACTGCATTAGTTTATTTCTGTTTACCACCCGTTTGGAAACATCTCAAATCCATGACGATGAAACAAATTTTAACATTCTCTGGTATCGGATTAATCGTTTTATCTCATTGGGTTACCTTTTATGGTAGTATAAAGATTGGAAATTCTGTTTCCGTCACCCTGGCATGCCTTGGGTCTGCATCCTTTTTTGCCGCTATAATTGAACCCTTATTACTGAAACAACCCTTCTCCAAACGAAACTTATTAATGGGATTGATTGTAGTACTTGGAATCATAATTATTTATTTGTCACTCACTTCAACTGAGTCTAAAAATCCTAACCTCGTCAATAAAACAAACACCAACTACACGTTAGCAATCGTTACAGGTTTGCTTAGTGCCGCGCTAGCAGCAACATTTACCTCGCTCAATAAAAAGTACATTAGTCATGGGCATCCGTTAGCTATTTCGGTGATAGAAATGTTCTCAGGTGCGGTATTGCTTACCGTTGGATTTTGGCTATTCAACCCGAGTAGTCTTGTTTTCCCTTCAATAGACATTCAACTATTGACGCTAGAAAACCTATCGACTGGGCCTTGGGACCTGATTTGGATTTTAATACTGGCTATTTTATGTACCAACCTAACTTTTTACTTGGGTACATATTCATTGCAACAACTGAGTGCATTTACATCCAATCTTACAGTAAACCTTGAACCTATTTATGGTATTATTCTAGGAGCGATTTTCTTTCAAGAAAACCAACAATTGGGTTACCTATTCTATCTTGGTGCCACTATTATTTTGGGAGCAATTTTTACCCAAGCCTACATTTCATCGAAAGAATAGTAATTAGTACGATTTAGCAAAAACTACGCGTTTGGTGCTTGGTTTACCGCTTAAAACGCAGTTTCCTGCTTCTTCAGGCTGATCCAATGGAATACAGCGTATCGTTGCCTTGGTAAGTTCTTTAATCTTCTCTTCTGTTTCCCCGGTGCCATCCCAATGCGCCATGGCAAAACCTTCTTTTACATTTATAATCTCTACAAATTCTTCCCAAGTATTGGCCTGATATATCTTAGAATCTCTAAATGCTTTTGCTCTGTTAAATAGACTAACCTGTATTTCATTCATTAAATCAGCTGCATACTCTACTACAGAATCCATAGGTACCACGTTTTTCTCTTTGGTATCACGTCGAAATACCTCAACGTTACCTGATTCCAAATCGCGCATTCCTACCGCCAATCGAACAGGAACACCCTTTAGCTCCCATTCAGCAAATTTATAACCAGGTTTAAAGGTATCTCTGCCATCAAATTTCACCGTTAAACTCTGCTTCTTCCATGCCTGTATTTTAGGCTCCATTGCTTGCTTAATTGTTTCTAAATCCTCATCGCTGCGGTACACCGGAACAATTACGATATGAATTGGAGCTAACTTAGGAGGCAATACTAATCCTTCATCATCAGAATGTACCATGATCAGTGCACCCATTAATCGGGTAGAAACACCCCAGCTCGTTGCCCAAACATATTCCAATTTACCTTCCTTGCTTTGGAATTTCACATCAAACGCTTTTGCAAAATTCTGACCCAAGAAATGCGACGTTCCCATTTGCAATGCTTTACCGTCTTGCATCATCCCTTCAATACAATAGGTATCATCAGCACCAGCAAATCGCTCATTCTCAGATTTCACACCCTGTATTACAGGCACTGCCATAAA
>CAYUNO010000082.1:0-9066 GCA_964446075.1 uncultured Flavobacteriaceae bacterium
TTTAGATTTAGCTGCGCGCTTAGAAGGTAAGTCAATTTAGTATTACGTTTCGAATCTAATTTTATTGGAACTAGAAAATTAGAAGATTCGGAAATCGATAGAATCTGGATGTAATTTTATTCATTGAATGGCGTTTTTCTAAGGGAGTAAATATACTCGTCCAAAAACTCATTGTTCTTGAAAATGGTTTTTTGAAATTTACCTTCTAATTGAAATCCAGATTTTTGTAAGACATTTTGGGATGCTATGTTGTTTTCGAACACTCTCGCATAAATCCTTTGAATGTCAATAGTTTGAAATGCATAAGTGGTGATTTTACTTATCGCAATTCTCATGTATCCATTTCCCCAAAGGGATTCAGCTAACCAAAATCCAATTTCAGCATTTTTCCTATAAATATCATCTTGTGGATGAATCCCAATACCTCCAATGGCTGTTCCTTGCAAGTCAATGGCAAACAGGTGAGATGATTTGGAATTTATAGCGTTTTCAATAAATCGTTCACCATCAGCCCGAGTATACGGATAGGGGAATTTATCTGTGAGGTTTTTCGCAATATTGAAATTATTGGCAATTGATATTAGGGTGTCTATGTCATCATGTTTCCAAGGCCTCAATGATATTTCCATACCATCAAAATTAGAAGGTTTTTATCAATTAACTATTTAACACAATGCAGAAATCAAAACATCCATATCGGCAGATTGTTACTTAGTTATGAATTATGCAATTTTTGGTGGATCGAAAGGTATTGGGTATGCGGTAGCGGAACAGTTGTTGCAAGAAGGACACTCCGTTTGGGTTTATTCTCGGAGTGGTTCTGCTCCAGATGGTGCTTATTCCATTGTTTGGGATGCGGAGAACGAAGAATTGCCTACTGACTTACCTACAGAATTGCATGGAGTAGTTTATGCGCCAGGTAGTATAAATTTAAAACCATTCAGGGGATTAAAAATCGAAGATTTTCAAAAAGATTTGTCAGTCAATTTTTTTGGTGCGGTTAAGGCGTTGCAATCATGTTTGCCATCGTTGAAAGCAGTGTCAAATGCCAGTGTTGTGTTATTTAGTACTGTTGCGGTAGCCCAGGGTATGCCGTTTCATGCAAGCATTGCTTCAGCAAAAGGAGCGATAGAAGGTTTGGTTAGAAGTTTGGCTGCTGAGTTGGCGCCAAATATTAGAGTAAATGCTGTAGCCCCAAGTTTGGTGAATACGCCGTTGGCTGCTCGATTGCTTTCTACGCCCGAGAAGGTAGAAGCAAGTGGTAAAAGGCACCCATTGCAACGCGTGGGTGAATCGTCTGATATTGCTAATGCGGTTTACTTTTTGTTGAATCCGTCAAACTCATGGATTACAGGTCAAATTTTGGCAGTAGACGGTGGTATGAGTAGCTTGAAACTGGGATGATTTTATGGATGTGAATTTTACATCAGCGATGCGACATTATTGCGCAGATGATTTTATTGGGATGGATCAACGTTTTCGGACGCAGTTGATCAATTCAATGCCTGGAATGAAATCGGTGAATTTAGTAGGTACGAAAAGCGAAGATGGCTTTGAAAATTTGGCAATTTTTAATAGTGTATTTCATGTTGGAGCCAATCCGCCGTTTTTAGGAATGGTGATTCGCCCGGATTCTGTGGATCGTCATACTTGGAATAACATACAGAAAACGGGATATTACTCGTTAAATCAGGTGTCCGCAGATTTTGCATCGGCAGCACATCAAACATCTGCTAGGTACGATAAAGAACAATCTGAATTTGCGGAAGTTGGTTTTACCGCTAAGTATGAAAAAGATTTTTATGCTCCATTTGTTGGTGAATCTATTATCTCCATAGGGTTGAAATATGAGGAACACTATCGTGTAAAAGCAAACAATACGCTAGTAGTAATTGGTAGAATTGAACATTTATTGATACAGGATGATTTGATTTCTGAAGATGGTTTTGTGGATCTCGCTAAAGGGAATGTTTTGAGCTGTATTGGTTTGGATGCCTATTGCACATCCGCTTTGATAAATCGTTTTGCATACGCAAAACCGGATTTGCCGCCTAGAAAGTTATAATATAAAAAAGGCTGTCGCTCAAATGAGGACAGCCTTTTTTTATGGTGTTGTGTGAAAGAGTATATATTCTTTCTTTGGGTATCTTATTTTCCTTTAGGCATTGGTAAATCAGAACTTTCCTCAGTTTGGGTGTTCTGACGCTTGCTAGGCTTTGTTTTTTCGCTATTGTAACTCGCAGCTACTAAGGAAATAACAACAATTAAAATCGCACCTCCCCAAGTAACTTTTTCTACTACATCGGTAGTTTTTTCAACACCAAAGATTTGGTTGCCTTGAGAAAAATTGGATGCAAGCCCGCCGCCTTTGGGGTTTTGTATCAAAATGATAGCCATCAAAATGATAGCTACTAAAATTCCAATGATTAATATCCAGTTCATGTTAATGATTCTTTTTTAATTTCTTCAATAAGGGTTGCAAAGTAACTACTTTTTTCGGGGAATTTCAACATTAATTGACGATAAGCGTGAATCGATTTCTCAAAATTACCCTGTGAGCGGTAAATTTTAGCTAAAGTTTCGGTGACTAGTCCTTTAGGCATTTGCTCGCTGCGTTTTGCTGCCTTTTCGGGAGAATAAAATTCCGCTTTACTTTTATGCGTTGGTTGGGGGTTGTTTTTTATGAAATTGTCAATAATGGATTGTTGTTTTTGCAGGTTGGCTGCGTCGTTATGTTTAATCGTATTCTGAGTCTCGAACACTGGAATCTCAAAGTGTGAAAATTCTGCTTTTGATACTTCAGTTGCAGAATAGTCATACGGTACTTGAAGGTTTGTATTTTGTACGGATGTATTTGGAATTACTTCTTTAGAAGTAGTAGTTAATTTGTTGTTTTCTAAAGGGAATGCCGATTCAATATTGTATTGACCGTAGTGGACCGCCATAAGCTGGTTTAAGTCCTGTGCAGTTTGAGCTGTATTTCCGTTCTCCGCAGAAGGTATAGCGTAATTAGAAAAATCCATGATTGGAATTTCTAAATTTAGAGTCAAATCGGTAGCGCCAAAAATAGGAATGTTATCTATTCCTGTTGTATTATTTAGGTGGTTGAATTCCTGATTGTTGTTTTCCGTGCTTTCGTTTCCCATTTCGGAAAAAAACACAGGAATAGTGGATGGATTATCCGCGTTAATGGAAGCGGTAGAAGGTAAATTACTAAGGTTATGGCTTTCTACAGAATTAGCTGTTGATGCGTCCTTGCTGTTCGCGATTTGTTCTGAATCGTTGGTTGTTACTTGCTCGTGCCTGGATGTTGAATCGTTGTCGGGTTGAGACTGCGAATTCTTGGGTAAGTAATTGCTTGAAATCCAATCGAAAAAACTATTTCCCTCTTCGTAAAATTGATGAATGCGATTAACCTCTGTTAAAGAAACTCGTTTAATTCCTTTGGATTGGCCCATCGGTATAGAGTCTGTTGAGTTGGGATATTTTAGATTTGGAATGGATGTTTTGTGCGATTGGAATACATTGGAATGTCGAAATTCGGATTGTGCTTTTTCTTGATTTTCTGGTTCAACTAATTCCAGATTTGGATTTTCAATTACTTGGACAATCGTGTTTTCATCGTTGATACTTTCTGTATTTTCCTCAGCAGGTGGGGACGTGATTTCTTGTGGATGTTCTAACTCAGTTCTTTCTTGTAGCGTGTTGATGTTTTCGCTATTGTTATCGATCACATCTGTATTTGCTTCAATTGCAACTACATTTGCTTCAATTGAGACTGTATTTGGTTCGGGTGTAGATGGATTTGGGTTGGTTGGGGCAGTTGTTGAAGATGTTAAATAGTCGTGAAACCACTTTCTATTGTTCACCCGCATAGCTGCGATTTCAATCCATTCATTTGCGCTATTGTGTTTTTCTCGATGATAAAAATGTGCTATTAGAACCGGAGGAATACTGTAAAAAGGATAGGTTTTTGCTAATTCATGAAGCAACGTAATGTCGGATTCCGTTAGTGTCTGCGGATTGGAAAGCCAAAATTGAATTTGAGATGCTTTTATCATTGAATTAACTACCAATCCAAAGCGATGGCTGCAAAAATTTGTTGAACAATATTATCTGATATTTCCTCCGATAATGGAGTTTCTACACTTTCAAAGGGTTGGTTGGCATCGTATATTTTAAAAAACGAATATTCTTTAGCAGTATTTTTTTCTGGGTATTTTGGACAAACAAATTCAACTTTTACCTTAATGCTGAACTGGTTTTGAGCGGTTCCAACATCGGCATTTAAAGTAGCCGGATCAATTCTGTAGTCTATAATGCTTCCAGAAATTTGGTAGTCGCCTTGCTGAGCAACCAATCCCAATTTTGTTTGAGTTTGGAATTTGGTTTTTAATTTCTCGGTAAAATTGATACTTAACTGAGGGTTCACCAAAGCTGCTTCGTTGGAGAATAAGTCAACGGAAAAAGTCTCAACACCCGGAGGGATATTGGCGCCACTAAAACTGTAGTTCTTTAAAAAGCAGGAACTAATACCTGTAACTACGAGTAGAAGTACGATTAAGGACGCAATATTCTTTAGGTTGAAATTCATTGTCTTATTCCAAGTTATACTGTTTGATTTTTCTGTATAGCGTTCGTTCCGAAATGCCTAATTGCGCTGCGGCTTTTTTGCGTTTGCCGAGGTTTTTTTGAAGCGCTTTTTTTATCATTTCGATTTCTTGTGCCTCCAAACTTAGGAAAGATTCTGAAATATCGGTAGTAACAGCAGTAGTTTCTTCAAATTCGATATCGTCTTCAGATGAATGAATAATAATCGGTTGATTGGGTGAACCAACGTTTGTACTAGTATTGTTTCCGTTGGGAGTGGGGTTGTTTATTGAGAGAGAATTTTCTTGATAACTGCTATTTGGGATTGAAACGGGCACCAGAGAATTTCCTGTTTGGGAGGAGGATTGCATGGGATTGCTTGAATTTATGTTTCCTTCCAACAGACCAAAAACCACTTTTTTGAGGTCGTTCACATCCTTTCGTAAATCAATGAGTACTTTGTAGAAAATATCGCGCTCACTCATGCCGTCCGTGCCATCAATTTTGCCTAACAACATGGGTAAATTGGGTTCTGATTTTGGAATGTATTTTTGTAAAACATCCACGTCTATTACAGGGCCTTTTTCTAAAACGCAGACTTGATCGGTGATGTTTTTTAATTGTCGAATGTTACCCGGCCATGCATATTGTGCCAATAATTCTTGGGCTTGGGGGGTTAATTCTACCAAAGGCGAGTGATGGGTTTCTGCAAACTCCATGGCAAATTTGGTGAATAGAAGGTAGATGTCGTTTTTGCGTTCTGCTAATTGTGGAACTCGGATGGGTACCGTAGCCAATCGATAGTATAAGTCTTCTCGAAATTTGCCATTTCTTGCTCGTTCTAATAGGTCGCGATTGGTTGCCGCCACTACACGTACATCGGTTTTTTGAACTACGGAACTACCTACTTTAATGAATTCGCCATTTTCTAAAATACGGAGTAGTCTGGCTTGTGTACTTAATGGAAGCTCGCCTACTTCGTCTAGAAAAATAGTTCCTCCGTTAACAGTTTCGAAATATCCTTTCCGTTTGTCGGTGGCTCCCGTAAAAGCGCCTTTTTCGTGGCCAAACAATTCTGAATCAATGGTTCCTTCTGGAATAGCTCCGCAGTTTACAGCAATAAAAGGAGCGTGTTTTCTGCCGCTTAGTTGATGAATGATTTTCGAAAAACTCTCCTTACCTACGCCGCTCTCCCCTAAAATAAGCACATTCATATCGGTGGGCGCAACTTTCACTGCCGTTTCTAATGCAGTGTTAAGCAAGGGAGAATGCCCTATGATGCCGAAGCGCTGTTTGATTTGTTGAATATCCATCGATCTCCTAATTCCAAAATGCAAAGATACAACATATATGACATGTTGTCAGTTTTTGTCGATAAGTGGATGTCTTGTTTCGTTGAGTTGGATGTCTTGTTTCGTTAGGTTGGATGCCTTGTTTCGTAGAGTCTAGAAATAGAATTCTAGGGGATTATTGGGTTTTTGTTGTTTATGGGAATGTTTTTAAGTTTAGCGATGATAGATGATAGTTGATTTGAGGTTTTTAAGGAAGGAATAGATGGGTGAATTTTTGTATTTCGTTGAATTTACAGGGATTGTGTATAATCTGTTTGGTAAGTTTGGGTAAAACGGGTTTTTTTTGAACGATAATGGAGGAAAATCCCGAAGAGAATAATCTAAACAACCACAATTCGGAAGACGGATTGAGCGGCTCGGGTATGGGCGATTCGGGGGAGGTGCATTCTACAGAAGATGTGCAGACCACGGATATCGGACAAGTTCGTGCCGTAGGCAATTTGTACCGCGATTGGTTCATGGAATATGCGAGTTACGTTATTCTGGAACGTGCAATTCCTGCTCTTGAAGACGGATTGAAGCCGGTACAGCGTAGGATTCTGCATGCCATGTACGAAATGGATGATGGCAGGTTCAACAAGGTGGCCAATATTATTGGTGCAACCATGGCGTATCACCCACACGGGGATGCAGCTATTGGCGATGCTTTGGTGAATCTGGGTCAGAAAGAATTGTTGATCGATACCCAGGGTAACTGGGGGGATATTCGTACTGGAGATAGCGCGGCGGCACCGCGATACATTGAAGCTCGACTCAGTGCTTTTGCTAAGGAAGTTGCTTTTAACGAAAAAACTACCAATTGGCAATTGAGCTATGACGGACGGAAACGAGAGCCCGTGACCTTGCCGATGAAATTTCCTTTGCTACTGGCTCAAGGAGTAGAGGGTATTGCTGTTGGTTTGAGTACTAAGATTATGCCTCACAATTTTATTGAATTGTGTGAAGCGAGTATTGATGTTTTACGAGGTAAGCGGGTGAATTTGTTGCCCGACTTTCCAACGGGTGGCCAGGCGGATTTTTCACAGTACAATGAAGGTAGAAAAGGCAGTAGGATTCGAGTGCGAGCAAAAATTGAGGAAAAGGATAAGTCCACGGTTTTAATTAAAGAAATTCCATTCGGTACTACTACCGGTAGTTTGATTGAGAGTATTATTAAGGCTTCGGATAATGGTAAGATTCGGGTTAAAAAGGTAATCGACAATACGGCAAGAGATGTGGAAATCGAAGTGCAACTGGCTCCGGGAATCAGCACGGATCTTGCGATCAATGCGTTGTATGCGTTTACGGATTGCGAAGTGAGTATTTCTCCATTGGCCTGTGTTATTGCCGATGATAAGCCGCAATTTTTAGGGGTTAACGATATTCTCAAAGCATGTACCCAAAATACACTGGGCTTGTTGAAGCGCGAGTTGGAGATTGAGTTGGGTGAATTAGAGAACAAGTGGCATTTTTCATCGTTAGAAAAGATATTTATCGAAAATAGAATCTATCGAGATATCGAAGAGTGCGAAACGTGGGAAGCGGTTTTATCGGCCATCGACAAAGGATTGGATCCCTTCAAAGGGTTGTTCCGCCGGGAAATTACAGAAGAAGATATTGTTCGATTGACGGAAATTAAGATAAAGCGAATTTCGAAATTTGATTCGTTTAAAGCCGATGAATACATCAAAGGTTTGGAAGATTCGATTGCCGAAGTGAAACACCATTTGGAACATTTGGTGGATTATGCAGTAGATTATTTCAAGCGTTTATTAAAGAAATTTGGTGCCGGAAAAGAACGGAAAACAGAGATAAGGGCATTTGATACCATTGAGGCCAATGTAGTGGCTGTTGCCAACGTGAAACTGTATGCTAACTACAAAGAGGGCTTTGTTGGTACAGGATTAAAGAAAGAAACCTTTGTAGTGGATTGCAGTGATATTGATGATATCATCGCCTTCCGCGCCGATGGAAAGTATTCCATTGCCAAGGTGACAGACAAACAGTTTTACGGGAAAGACTTGATTCATGTAGATGTTTGGCGAAAAAATGATGAACGTACCACTTACAACGTGGTCTATTGGGATGGTGCGGACAAGAAGGTAATGGCAAAACGATTTAATGCTACCGGATTGATTCGCGAAAAGGAGTATATATTTAGTAGTGAGCATGCTAAATCCCAGGTGCTTTATTTTTCGGCCAATCCGAATGGAGAGGCTGAGCGAGTTACATTGCATCTCAGTGCCACGGCAAGTGCAAGAATTAAAAGTTTGGAATACGATTTTGCTAAGCTTGCGATTAAAGGGAAAAGTGCGCGCGGAAACCAAATTACCAAATATCCTGTGAGAAAGGTGGAATTGAAAGAAAAAGGAGGTTCTACGTTGGGCGGGGTGAAAATCTATTGGGACGACCATACGGGTAGATTGAATGGGGATGCCAAAGGTCAGTTTTTGGGTGAGTTTGAAGGGGATAATAAATTATTGGTGATTTATAACGATGGCCAATACGAGATCACCAATTATGAATTGATTAATCGATATGAGCCCGAGCAGGTGTATATGATTCAGAAATACCAACCAGGTCAGGTGATTCAAGTGGTTTATTTGGAAGGTAAAAGTAAGTTGCAATATGTGAAGCGATTTGTGATTGAGACGACAACCATGGAGAAAAAATTCTCCTTTATCGGGGATGAAAAAGGGTCACAATTATTGGTGGCTACTACCAGTGCTCCGGCAGAAATAGAAGTGACGTTGGATACAAAAAAGGCCGAAAAACAAGTCTTTACGATTGTGTTGGATGAATTTATGGAGGTGAAGGGATGGAAGGTGCTTGGTAATCGTTTACATGCAGAGAAGGTGAAAAAGGTAGTGTTGTTGAGTCCAAAGGTGGGTGAAATAATTATTGACTCGGTGGAAGATGATGCTGCAGACGATATTGATCCTGTAGAAGGAAGTGATGAAAATGGAAACGAAGATTCCTCAAATGGGTCGAATGATATCCCGGATGGATCTGTTCTACCCTTGGTTTCTGAGCAGGTTGATAAGGATAAGCGTGGAGGAATATCTCCTTTAGATCCTCCAACGCAATTGAATTTATTGTAATGAATGAGAATAATGCCCTGACCGTTGATTTCGGCAGAAGAGAG
>CAYUNO010000083.1:0-9061 GCA_964446075.1 uncultured Flavobacteriaceae bacterium
ATGACACAATAAATCCTATGATTTCAATGTCTTGCTGCAGATGAAACCTGTGCGGAATGCAAATGGGATCATTAACGATGAACGCGTTTTTCTCGTGATAATCGGCACTTTCTAATAGAAAATCTACGATATCTGAAGGAACTTCTTTCGCAACAGATACTTTTTTAAGAGACATTATTCAGTTACTGCGTCCAACGCTCTATCTAAATCAGCGATTAAATCGTCTATGTGTTCTATCCCAACGCTTAATCGAATCAAACTGTCTTTTAAACCATTGGCTTCCCGTTCTTCTTTAGGGATACTGGCGTGGGTCATGGTCGCTGGGTGTCCAACTAGACTTTCAACACCTCCTAAACTCTCTGCTAACGAAAATAATTGGGTTGATTTTAAAAACTGCATGGCCGATTCTACAGAATCAGATTTCAAGGTGAAACTTATCATTCCACCAAAGTCTTTCATTTGTTTTTTCGCCACTGCATGGTTGAAATGTTCTTCAAACCCTGGCCAGAAAACCTTACCTACTTTGGGGTGGTTTTTTAGCCAATGGGCGATGATTTTTCCGTTTTCGCAATGTCTTTGCATTCGGATGTGCAGCGTTTTTAATCCGCGCAATACCAAAAAGCAATCCATGGGTCCGGGGGTTGCACCGCAAGAGTTCTGAATAAATGCTAAACGATCTCTTAAATCTTGAGATGAAGTACATAAAACTCCCATTACTACGTCGCTATGTCCGTTTAGGTATTTGGTAGCAGAATGCATTACAATGTCTGCACCTAATTTAGCCGGCTGCTGCAAATAAGGTGATGAAAATGTATTGTCCACTACAACAGTTGCACCAACCATTTTGCCCAATGTGGCCACCGATTCGATATCAATAATTCTCAATAAAGGATTGGTTGGAGTTTCAATCCAAACCATTTTTGTCTGATTATTGATGGCTGATTTTACCGCCGATAAATCAGACATATCTACAAACTTGAACTTAATACCATAAGGTTGGAATATTTTGGTGAATATTCTATACGTTCCACCGTACAAATCGTTGGTAGAAACAACCTCATCGCCGGGTTGTAGAAGTTTAATGCAAGCATCAACAGCACCCATTCCCGTACTAAAGCAAAGGCCGTGTTCCATCCCTTCAAGCGCAGCTAAGTTCTTTTGCAAAACATCACGGGTTGGATTTTGGGTTCTCGCGTATTCGTAACCTTTGTGATCTCCAGGAGCAGCTTGAACATAGGTGCTAGTTTGGAAAATGGGGGTCATTATTGCACCCGTGCTAGGATCTGGTTCGATGCCTGCATGCAATACTAAGGTTTCAATATGCTGAGTTGATAATTCCATAATCCAAAATTACCACCTTCTTGCTAGTTTGCCTAAATCGGCCGCAATAATTTAAAAGGAACGGTTGTTTTTTTTAGGCAAGACCTAAAACTACCTGCTTTACAGTTTCAGGAAAATGAACAAATTCTAATTGATGAATTTTTTCTGCCAATGTTTCTGGACTGTCTGCGGCAGTAACGGAACAAGAAAATTGTGTAATAATATTTCCTTCATCGTATTGTTCATTTACCCAATGAATGGTTATTCCACTAACGGTTTCCCCTTGTTCAATTACCGCCGTATGCACATTTATTCCGTACATTCCTTTTCCACCAAATTTAGGTAATAGAGCAGGGTGAAGATTAATAACATTTCCTTGAACCAACTGAATCAAATCCCCATGGAATCGTTTTAGAAAACCTGCTAAGACGATTAAATCAGGAAAAAAATACTGAATTAACTCTTGCATGTAACCAATATCATTCCATTGTTCCTTAGATATTAGATACAAAGGCACGTTTAATCGCTCCGATCGTTGAATAACCCCAGCTTGAGGATTGTTGCAAACAATACCAACGACATCCGCAATCTTGGAATTTTCGGCCTTTCTAAAAAAATGAATCAAATTTTCAGCGTTACTGCCACTGCCAGAAGCGAAAATCAATATTCTTTTAGGTCGACTTATTTCCATATTGATTCACTTGATTTTAAATATCGATGCAATTCCCGCATTAATGGTAATCGTGATTGATTGGGCGCAAATACAAAAGCATCCAATACGATGGTTCTATTCAATTTCGTATCAACAAGGAACTTACGAATAAATGGACCTCTACGGGTAGTATTTAATTCACTATACCAACCCTGTACTTCTAAAAGATGGGTATCAATTTTGCTGATTTTAAAAGGAAATGAACCACTCTCCGTTACTTCAACCCACCCGCCTTCGGCGTTACGCAAAAACTGTTTCGTAAATTGATTTCTTTCCGCAATGAGGTTACTTTTATTGAGGATATTTAAATTCATTGCAGAATCAATTAATTGAATGATGATATTGCTATGATTCTGTGGAGTTTCGTTTCGCAACCAAAGTGTTCTTCCATGTGGTTGAGCTTGATTAAAAACCAATTTGAATGTATAGTTGAAATCTAGCCCCAATCCATAATTCTCAAGTAAAAAATGTGCAATACTATCTTGGTATTTACTGTAACCTTTAATTGATTTTGTTCCCAAAGAATATTCCTCATCAACAAACCACTCTTCAATTTTAATATGATTAGCAGAAAAATTCTCTAGGGATTGTTTTTTGCCTAATGGAAAAACTACAACGGTTTGGTTTTGGGCCCAAACATTTTTGAATTTATATCCTTTTATTGTTAGTGAATTGGATGTGAATTCAATAGGGGATGGTTTAATCGATTTGATACTTTTAACAATATCCGAGTTGCATTCTTCGATGGACTCCCCATCACAGAAAATACAGACTAAGGGTGAAAAGTGATTCTTAATGTTACCCGAAGAAGATTCTGAGAAAAATTCATTGGCTTCCAAAATATCGTATATCATTAAGGGCTCGAAGCCGCCGTTTGGGTTTTCGTAATTCACCATAGTGCTATCATGCCCCCAAATGGTGTTTACAAACAAATTTAGTACGGGAGATTCAATATTGGAATGCTCCGTTGCATCCACAACAACTACTTTCGCCGAACTTCCCAAACTCAATTCTGTGGGATTTCCAGCAGTGGGTCTATCACCGCAAGAATAGAGTAAAATTAATAGTATAGAAGATAAAATTCCGAAACTCAGAATTTGACTTGTAGTTTTCATGGATGTTGTAAAGAAAAAAACTAAAAATTCAACTTATCGTCGTTTGTAGATAATAAGCTTTTGGCCAACTCTTAAACGATCAGTTCTGAGGTTATTCCAAGATTTAATTTGGCTTACAGTTACCCCATGAGTTCTTGCAATGGCGGATAAAGTTTGACCGCTTTTTACTGTGTAAACAGACCTATAAGTACCCTTAGGGGTGCGACTTGCAGTATTCTGAACTTGTGGTTTTTGATAAGTAGAACTTTTTTGATACGAACTACCCGCTGCAGGGTATCCCATATACTGAAACCTAGCATAAGTACAAGCACTGTCGTTGTTCCTAATAAAGGACATGCTAGCTTGGTAAGGCAATAAAATTACACTATTATGAGCTAAAGCGGTGTTATGACTCAATAATTCCTGATTCAATTCCATTACCCCGAAATCAGAACCTAGATATTGTGAAATTTTCTGAAGATGAAGGGTGGAGTCGATACGAGTTGGCGCCAGTACAATACTTTCCAAGTTGTGAGATAGATTTTGACCTTTGGAGGTAAAATTCAAAACGTATGCAGCAGCTATAAATTTAGGTACATAATTTTGTGTTTCTTGTGGTAAAAAGGGAAGTATTTTCCAAAAGTCTGTTTTTCCACCACTTCTTCTAATTGCTTTATTAATATTACCTGGGCCGCAATTGTAAGAAGCGATGGTCATCAACCAATTATTGAATAAAGACTGAGAATTTAAAAAATACTCACATGCCTTTTCGGTAGAAGTTACAATACTTTTTCTATCATCTACAGGGAAACCAACACGCATACCCATCATTTTACCAGTATAAGGCATAAATTGCCATAAACCAGTCGCACCACACCAAGAAACCGCACTTGGATTTAGATTGGATTCAATAACGGAAACATATTTTAATTCTGTAGGTAGTCCATACCTGTCTAAAATTTCTTCGAAAATTGGAAAATACAACTTCATCCGTTGATGAATCATTTCGTAGTACTGTTCTCCGTAACTCATGAAATAACGGATATGTTTTTCTACCAATGGATGGTACTCAAAAGGAATATTACTCCCCATTAATTGCATTTTACGCTCAAAATCAGCTCCATTGTAATATCGGTTATCCTCAGCAGAAATAGGAGAATGACTAGGAATTGAACCATACAAAATACGAGTTAGGCTATCAATACGTTCAATGTCGTTATCGTACATCGGATTAACCGGAGCCTGTCCTTGAACTGCAGACACAGCAAAGGTAAAAACAAGTATAAACCACTTAGCCATTCGCATATTTTACAAATATAACTGATAATTGAGACTTTTATTGTTAGCAAAAACTAAGCCACACATCATTAAAACATAAAATTGTTAATTTCGCACGTAGAAAAAAAATAAATAGTAAAAATCATGACTTTATACTTAGATAATGATGATTTGTTGCTATTTTTATACAATCGATGGATATGTCGAAAAAACTCAGCGAATCACCCGTAGAATCTTATGCTCAGCCACTGGCACAAGCATTGCCTATTGAATTTAAACAAGGAATTTTAAACATCGGAATTCCAAAAGAAATTACTTTTCAGGAAAATAGAGTTCCATTGACGCCAGCAGCAGTGGCTTTTTTAACCGCAAACGGACATAGAATAATTATTGAATCCGGTGCGGGTAGAAATGCTAATTTCTCGGATAATCAATTTTCAGAAGCGGGTGCTGAAATCGTTTACGATGCAGAACAAGTATTTTCTTGCGATACTATTTTGAAAATAGATCCCCCAACAGATGAAGAAATAGATAAAATGAAATCGGGTCAATTATTAATTTCTGCATTACAAATTAATCAACTGAATCCCGTTCAGCTCAGGAAAATGATGGATAAGAAAATCAATGCGCTTTCCTATGAGTTTTTAGAGGACGATGGGGGTACAAGGCCTATTACCCGAGCTATGAGCGAAATTGCTGGAACCGCATCCATACTAATTGCTGCCGAGTATTTGAATAATACCAACATCGGTAAAGGGGAGTTATTGGGTGGTTTTGCTGGGGTTCCGCCTACTCAAGTTGTTGTTATTGGAGCCGGAGCAGTGGGAGAGTTTGCTACGAAAGCAGCCTTGGGCTTGGGTGCCAATGTAAAGGTTTTTGATAATAACATGTATCGATTGCGGAGAATACAAAAATCTTTCGGTTTTCATTTATATACCAGTACGTTACAGCCGCAAGTTTTACAAAATTCATTGATTTCTGCCGATGTTGTAATAGGAGCTTTATCTGGTAATACCGCGCGTTCACCCATCGTGGTTTCCGAAGATATGGTGATGAAAATGAGACCTAACTCCGTTTTGATTGATGTAGCGATAGATCGCGGTGGAAACTTCGAAACTAGTGAACTAACTACCCACCAGAACCCAGTTTTCAAAAAACACGATGTAATTCATTATTGCATACCTAATATCGCCTCCCGCGTTAGCAGAACAGCAAGTTATGCATTAAGCAATGTCTTTTCGCCAATGCTGGATGAGATGGCCCAAATGGGGGGATTCGCCGAGTTCCTCAAACATAAACAAGGGATTCGAAAAGGAACCTACTTGTACAGAGGGAATCTAACAAACAAAAATTTATCCGATAAATTTGGATTTAAATACCACGATATTGATTTACTAGCCGGTTTATACTACTAAAATCATAATCGAATAATCAATTAATTCGAATGTGATTGTGCTCTCCCTGCAACTTTCCTAAATGCTTTTCCACCCTTTCCGGATGTGTGTCGGTAATTAATATCTGTCCAAATCCTTCACTTTCAACAAGTTCCATTAGTTTTTGCGCTCGGCTTTCATCAATTTTTTCAAAAATATCGTCCAACAATAATATAGGTGTTTTGCCTAGTTTCTCTTGAAAATATCGGTATTGAGCAATTTTTAAAGCAATAACAAACGATTTAATTTGACCTTGTGACCCAAATTTTCTCAATGGATTACCACCGAGTTCAAATACCCAATCGTCCTTGTGCGGTCCCACCGTTGTGCGTTCGGCAAGTATATCATTTCTTCTATTTATTTGAAGTAATGCCTGCATATTGTTTTCCTCTAATGGCGATTGATAGATAACATCTACAAACTCGTTTGAAGATACCAAGGATTCATATATCCGCTTGAAAATCGGGATTAATTCGGCAGTGGTTTTTTTCCGAATGGCATGGACGATGGTAGCAGATGGAACTATTTTCTGATCAAAACTCTCCAGCAAATCCTCATCGATATGCCTGCCGCTCCAGGTCTTTAATAGGCTATTTCGTTGTTCCACAGCTTTTCGATAAATCATCAAATGATGTAAGTATTCGCTATTAAGTTGACTGATTAAAATATCCATAAATCTTCTGCGTTCCTCGCTGTTGCCAAGAACTAAATCAATATCGTACGGAGTTATTAATACAGTCTGAATAAACCCTACATGATCACTAAGCCTTGGATAGTTTTTACCATTTTTTTTGATTGTTTTTTTCCCTTTATCAAATTGTAATAGAATTTCAATCGTTTCATGGTTTTCCTCATTTTCCCCGAAATTGGCTTTTATTGTAAAGAAATCTTGGTCGTGTTTAATTAGTTGACTATCAATGGATGTGAAATAGCTTTTTCCACTTGCTAAACAATGAACGGCATCCAAACAATTTGTTTTTCCAACCCCATTGTTCCCAGTAAGGATATTAACACCTGGAACCAAGTTTAACTGCAGGGATTCGTGATTTTTGAAGTTAAACAATTGTAGTTTTTGGACAAACATGGGATTAGCGATATGGAACAATTACTGCATTCAAAAATAGGTTAATCCTACACTTGTACTACCCACAACTTTTGCTATTTTTTGAATTAGAATAAACCCAAGTAGTACTAATGTTTTAAATTTTTAAAATAATGAATGGTGGATGGAATGTTGGGAGAAATAAACATCTTTTAGCACTGATTTTTATTTTCTATTTGTATTTTCGATAGTTCGCTATGCCAGTTTTTTCCCATTTACACGTACATACCCAATATTCCTTGTTAGACGGTGCAGCCAGCATTAAAAGTCTTGTGAAAAAAGCAAAGGCCGATGGGATGCCGGCATTAGCAATAACCGATCACGGCAACATGTTTGGTGCGTTTGAATTTTACCAAGCCACCACAGCCGAAGGATTAGTACCGGTAATTGGTTGTGAATTTTATGTGGTTGAAGATCGGTTTCAAAAGACGTTTACGCAAGGTACCAAAGACAAACGATACCATCAATTATTATTAGCTAAAAATCAAACAGGCTATGCCAATCTCGCAAAATTGTGTTCCTTAGGATATCTTGAAGGGTTGTATTCCAAATACCCAAGAGTGGATAGAGCTTTGATAGAACAATATTCAGAGGGGCTAATTGCCACAACCTGCTGCATAGGGGCGCAAGTTCCTCAGGCAATTTTATGGAAAGGAGAGGAAGAAGCCGAAAAAGTATTCTGCGAATGGCATAAAATTTTTGGAGATGATTATTACATTGAGCTGCAGAGACACCATTTAAAAAATTTGGATGGCACTGGAATAGATCAAGAAGACATTAACCAAATACTGATTAAATGGGGTAGAAAATACAACGTGCCTATTATCGCAACCAATGATTCTCATTATACGGATCAAAAAGATGCGAATGCCCACGATATTTTATTGTGTATTAACACCGGTGAGTTTCAGTCAACGCCAAAAGCAACCAACGAAGAGGGCGGAAGGGGTTTTCGATTTGCTTTCCCGAACGACGAATTCTACTTTAAATCTCAGGCCGAAATGCTTGAATTATTTAAAGATATTCCGGAAGCCTTAGATAATACCAATAAGTTAATTGCTTCCATCGATCCTCCCAAATTATCTCGAGACATCGTTCTTCCCAACTATGCGTTACCGCAAGGATTTGAATCGCAAAACGACTTTCTGAAACACTTAGCCTACGAAGGATGTAAAAAGAAATACGGAGGTACCATTCCTGTGCATGTTCAAGAACGATTGGATTTTGAATTGGGTACCATCACCCACAGCGGTTATGCAGGCTATTTCTTAATTGTTCAAGATTTTACCACCGCGGCTCGAGAAATGAATGTTTGGGTTGGTCCAGGTAGAGGTTCTGCTGCAGGGAGTTTAGTTGCTTATTGCTTGGGAATCACCAACGTAGATCCCGTTAAATACGATTTGCTTTTTGAGCGATTCTTAAATCCTGAACGGGTAAGTATGCCGGACGTTGATATCGATTTTGATGATGAAGGTCGTGAAAAAGTAATTCAATACGTTGCTGAGAAATACGGTAAGCGACGAATTGCTCAAATTATTACCTATGGAACCATGGCAGCTAAAAGTGCTATTCGAGATGTAGGAAGGGTATTGCAATATCCACTTTCACAAACAGATCGACTCAGCAAATTAGTTCCTGGTAACATGAGTTTGGCCAAATTACTTCATGCAAATGTTGATGAATTGTCCAAGGATGATTCCAATAACTTAAAACCGGAGGAACTAGACCAAATTCGAGAAATACAAAGCATTTACACAGGCGGTGACGAAGCATCTAAAGTGTTACAAGATGCTGAAAAACTGGAAGGAAGCGTAAGAAATACCGGGGTACATGCTTGCGGAATTATTATCGCCCCCCAAGATATCGATGAACTAGTACCTGTTTCGTTAAGTAAGGATTCGCCTTGGATGCAGGTTCAATATGATGTTAACCAAATTGAGAAAGCAGGTCTTCTAAAGATGGACTTTTTGGGGTTAAGTACCCTAACAATAATGAAGGATGCAATTCGGATTATCAAGGAAACTACCGGTACCGAAATTGTATTAGACGATATTCCCTTAGACGATGAAAAGACCTACGAGATCGGAAGAGCGTCGTGTAGGGAAAGAGTGTAACCAGGTGT
>CAYUNO010000084.1:0-8990 GCA_964446075.1 uncultured Flavobacteriaceae bacterium
GATGGCCGATTTGGAATCGACAGGAAATGCCAACGGTTCGCGGTTGGCGGAAAAGAGGGTAACTTCGTTATAATCGGATCCAAAATTCACGGATTTGCTTTTCAATGAATTTAAAACGATGCAATCGGCGTTTTTCTTGCGCAGTTTTTCTTGGGCATGAAAAATTTCGTTTTCGGTTTCCAAGGCAAAACCACAAACGCGTTGATGCGGTTGCTTGTTTTTGCTCAGGGTGGCCAGTATATCCGGATTTTTAGTTAATGCTAGGGTAATGGTTTCTTGGTTGTCCGATTTTTTAATTTTCTCGGATGCGGCGGTTAGCGGTTTGAAATCGGCCACGGCGGCCACCATCCAGGCGGCATCCATGGAAGGAAACAGCGATAAACATTGCGATAGCATGTCATCGGCCGAGTCCACGCGGTAAATTTGACAAAATAAGGGCAGCGGAGTGCTTACGTGTGCCGCCACCAAATGAACGATAGCACCAGCTTCTACGAGGGCTTCCGCCAAGGCTATGCCCATTTTTCCACTGGAGTGGTTGCCAATGTACCGCACGGGGTCGATGGCTTCTCGCGTTCCTCCGGTGGTAATAAGCACGTGTTTGTTACGGTACCAAGAAGAGGGCCTGGGAATCGGAGGGGTAGCGGAAGGAGTTGCTCCGGCTGGAGCATCTGAATTGCTTGAAGAATTATGGAAAAAATCTCCCAAGAATCCAACCAATGTTTCGGGTTCGGGCATTCTTCCTTTGCCGGTTAATCCGGAAGCCAATTCGCCGGATTCGGGTTCAATGCAATGGTAGTTGAGTGCGGAAAGTTGCAACAAATTGCGTTGGGTAGCGGGGTGGGTGAACATGTCCAAATCCATGGCAGGTGCAACCCAAACCGGACAGCGAGCGCTGAGTACTGTTGCCAATAAAAAGTTATCGCAGATCCCCATCGCCAGTTTGGCCACGGTGTTCGCCGTGCAAGGGGCTAACAGCATGATATCAGCCCACAAACCCAATTGTACGTGTTCGTTCCAGGTTCCGTTTTCGGAATAAAAATTAACCAATACCGGGTTTTCAGAGACCACGGCCAGGGTTTTTTCGGTTACAAAATCCAAGGCACAGGGCGTGCAAACCACGCGAACCTCCGCACCGGATTTCTTTAGCAATCGTACCAAATGAGGAGTTTTGTAGGCGGCAATTCCGCCCGTAACTCCCAATAGTACTTTTTTACCCGTTAGATTGACCGTCCGGAGCATCGGGAATTCTCCAGTATGATTTACCGTCCATGAATTCCTGAACGGCCTGCAACGTGGGTTTAGGCATGCGTTCGTACATCATAGAAATTTCTATCTGCTCCCGATTTTCTTGAATTTCTTCTAAGTTATCCGAATCGTTGATGAACGGCTCCAAACGATTGCGAAGCTCTTCTTTCTGTTTTTCAGCGATCTGGTTAGCGCGCTTGGAAATAACGATCGTACTTAAGTAGATGTTCTCGGTGTCCTTTTCCAAGTTGCGCAAGTCGCGCGTTTCGGCGTTTCGACTGGTTGATATGCTCATAATAGTTCTTTGAGTTTTTTAATTTCGTTTTGAGATTTGGTTTTGATTTCGGTTACATCGTTGTAATGCAGTCCCACTTTTCCGTTGGCGTCGAAATAATCTTGGGCATTGGCCAGTGTCAATTCCAAACGTTCCAAGCGTTTTGCTTCCACGCTGTTCATGGCATAGCGGTATTGTGCATCTACAATGAGGTAATCTAATTCTTCTTTTTTGGGATGATCTGGGTATTGTTTTACCACGATTTTCGCGGCAGCAGCAGCGTTTTTAAATTCGCTCATGCCATAATACTGTTTCACTTGATCGTAGGCTTTTACGTGTAATTTTCCGCGCAATTCATCGATGTGTCCGTTGCACAACTCCACGTATTTACTCTCGGGGTAAAAGTTGATAAAGGTCTGCAATGCGTTGATGATGTCTTTGGTCTGCGACTGGTCCAAATCTGCGTCGGAAACATACTTTACATCACACAACAATGCCATGTATGCCGCTTCTTCCGCTTGCGGAGATGCGCCAAAATTATCGGTGAAGTCCTTGAAATACATGGAAGCAAAATCGTAGGCTTTTAGGTGGTAATTGGCATAGGCAATCTTGAAATATACCTTTTCCAACGTGTCCAACTGATTGCGATAGCCCTCTTTGCACTGCTCCAATAATTCCATGGATTTACTCCATTTTTTCTTTTCGTACAAGTCCATCGCCCAGCGGTATTTTAGGCTGATGTCTTTCGACTTATACACTTTTCCGTAATCCGAACAAGCCGCCAACGCTAGAAGGGTAGCAAGTAGGGTGATTTGATAGATTTTTTGCACAGCTAGTTGAATATACGGATGAACCCGCGAATATACGAAATAACATCCAAATTTCCGAGAAAAAACCATGGATTCGGTGGTTTACAAAGGTTTCCTACCAATTCCCTAAAACTATCGATGAAATCTCTTGAAAAAATGTGCATACTACTAAAGAAATTAGCCGCAATTTTGAATCTTTATGACAGACGCAAATCACCCATCGTTTTTGCCAACCATGGCGCAACAAGTTAGACGCGATATTCTCCGCATGGTTCACGCTGTATCCAGCGGACATCCCGGAGGTTCGTTGGGTTGTGCCGATTACCTAACGGCGCTTTTCTTCAAATACATGAAGCACCAGCCCCAGCCGTTTTCGATGTCTGGCAATAACGAAGACGTGTTTTTGCTATCTAACGGTCATATTTCTCCCGTGTATTACAGCGTTTTGGCGCGAAGCGGATACTTTCCGGTGCCCGAATTAGCTACGTTCCGAAAGTTGAATACCCGTTTGCAAGGCCACCCCGCCACCCACGAACACCTTCCCGGTGTGCGCGTAGCTACTGGATCCTTGGGCCAAGGTTTGAGCGTTGCCAGCGGTATCGCCCAGCAAAAAAAATTGGATGGAGATAATTCCTTAGTGTACGTGCTTACCGGCGATGGAGAATTGCAGGAAGGCCAAATATGGGAAGCAGTGATGTTTGCGGCTCACCGGAAATTAGACAACATGATCGTGGCCGTGGATTTTAACCAGAAACAAATTGACGGCAGTACCGAAGACGTAATGGGACTTACCGAGTGGTCGTCCAAATTCGCTGCTTTCGGATGGCAGGTATTGGAAATGGACGGAAATAACTGGGATAGCATTCACCAAGTGTTGCCCCAAGCACAAGCCGCTACCGGAAACGGTAAGCCCGTGGTGATCATCATGAAAACCGAAATGGGAATGGGTGTTGATTTTATGATGGGTACCCATGCATGGCACGGAAAAGCCCCGAGCAACGAACAATTGGAATCGGCATTAGCCCAATTGCCTGTAACCGAATTTGGCGATTATTAATCCATTATCGCTTCGTCGAAAAACCCAGTCCCCCGAATAAAACAAACAATTATCCGTTTATCTACTATGAAATCTTGGTTGAACTCCGCGCTCAAATCGCTGGCAATAGCCCTGCTTGCCATGGCCGTGTTGCCCGCTACGGCGCAAATCAAAAATGCATTTCCCGGTAGAAAAACCCGCATACTTTTTTTGTTGGATGGCAGCGGAAGTATGCTGGCCGAAATGGGTCCAAGTGGTAGCCCCAGCCGATGGGCAACCGCAGTAACACTGCTGAATCGCATGGTAGATACCATCCGGTATGTATCCGATGTAGAAGTGGGGTTGCGGGTGTTTGGACACAATCAACCCAACGAAAAACGCGATTGCTCCGATACCCGTTTGGAAGTGCCCTTTGGTCCCAACAACCACAAGCAGTTTGTGGGACGATTGAAGCAAATCAAGCCCTTGGGTTATACCTCCATCACCCAATCCCTGTTAGCATCGGCCAAGGATTTTCCTGAAGATCCTACCGCCCGTAACATCATTATAATTATAACCGATGGAGTGGAAGAGTGCCCAGGCGATCCCTGCCAAGTGAGTGAGGCCTTGCAGAAAAAAGGGATTATCCTAAGACCCTTCGTGGTAGGATTGGGAACCGATAACGAAGCATTTCGCAAGCAATATTCCTGTGCCGGTAGGTATTTTAATGCCGAAACGCCGCAGCAGTTTCAAAAGATTATCGGTGTTATCGTAAACCAAGCCTTGAATAACACCACCGTGCAAATCAACCTGCTAGACAATCAATTATCACCGCGCGAAACGGATGTTCCTTTAACCATTTTGGATGCGGATAACGGTGCGGTAGTTGAAAACGTAATCCATACCTTTAACGGCAAAGGACTGCCCGATACCCTGTACTTGGATCCTATCCGTCGTTACCGTGTTGTAGCTCATACCCTTCCGCCCGTGACTTCCGAGATCACCGAAGTGGTGGCGGGCCGACACAACGTGATACCCATCAATACCCCGCAAGGAAGCTTATTCTTGAAAATGGGAGGCATTACACGTTACCCACGCTTGCAGGCCATCGTTAGACAAGGGAATACCTTGCAAACCGTGAATGCTCAAGAATTTAATACCGTAGATAAATACATTACCGGAAACTACGATTTGGAGATTTTAACCATCCCTCGTTTGTACTTTAAAAATATCGGCATCAAACAAAACCAAACCACCACCGTGGAAATCCCCAATCCGGGATTGGTGCAATTGGGTTTGAGCAAAGACATCGTGGGCAGTATTTTTCAAAAAACAGACGGTAAATTGGAATGGGTGATGGATATCATCGGCAACAACCCCAAGCAGTTATTCAATATGCAACCCGGGGAATACCACGTTGTATATCGAATCGCTGGCGAAACCCGCACACTGTACAGCAAAACCAAAACCTTTAAAGTAACCTCAGGAACAACCACGCAAGTAGTATTATAAATCGATGAAATCATACGAAATTTTAGGTCAAAAAGACACCCGAAGCGGCTTTGGTGCCGGTTTGTTGGAAGCAGGTAAACAGAACAACAACGTAGTTGCCCTGTGCGCCGATTTAACCGGGTCCCTCATGATGGATGCATTCAAAGACGCATTTCCAGAGCGGTTCTTCCAAGCCGGTATCGCCGAAGCGAATATGATGGGAGTGGCCGCAGGATTGGCCATCGGCGGAAAAATTCCCTTCACCGGTACTTTCGCCAATTTCTCTACCGGAAGGGTGTACGATCAAATTCGTCAGTCCATCGCTTACAGCCATAAAAATGTGAAAATATGTGCCTCCCACGCCGGATTAACCCTGGGTGAGGATGGCGCTACCCACCAAATATTGGAAGATTTGGGATTGATGAAGATGTTGCCCGGCATGACCGTGATAAATCCCTGCGATTATAACCAAACCAAAGCCGCCACCATCGCGATCGCCCAACACGAAGGCCCCGTGTATTTGCGCTTTGGCCGACCCAAATGGCCCGTATTCATCTCCGAAGACACCCCGTTCATTATCGGCAAAGCTTTACTGTTAAACGAAGGTACGGACGTGAGTATTTTCGCTACCGGTCACATGGTATGGAAAGCCATCGAAGCCGGTCATATTTTGGCCGAGAAAGGAATCAATGCCGAAATAATAAATATCCACACGATTAAACCTTTGGATGATGCCGCTATTTTGGCGTCGGTGAAGATAACCGGTTGTGCGGTTTCGGCCGAAGAACACCAATACAACGGAGGCTTAGGGGATAGCGTAGCCCAGCTATTGGCTCGCAATTTTCCAGCTCCAATGGAGTTTGTAGGGGTGAACGATTCTTTTGGTGAGTCAGGAACTCCCGATCAGTTGATGGAAAAATACGGATTAACATCCCAAGCCATCGCCGATGCCGCGATAAAATCCATCGCAAGAAAAGGCTAGTCTTTTTCTAGTAAAGAATTCAACAACAAAGGGGTTTCTTCGTAGAGAGGAAGCCCCTTTTCCGTTATTTTTGCAGCCCTAATGAATACCCGGGAAATTCTTCAGCGCTTTGTAGCAACCCATCCCATTCAAGAATTGCTGTCGGCCGTTGGCGAAATTTCTGGTTCTAGTTCCACGGACATTACAGCTCCTTCCCCCATTCATTTGCAAGGGTATGCCGGTTCGGGTGCCGCCTTGGCTATCGCAGGTGTGTATTTTGCTACCAGTCGACCCATTTTAGCGGTCTTGCCAGACAAGGAATCGGCCCAATATTTTAAATCAGATCTGGAGAATTTATTGGTGGGTGAACCCGTGTATTTCTTGCCGGATTCCTTTTTGAAACCCTTTCAAAGCAACCGCGAAAATGCCATGCAAGTGCAGGAGCGGATCGAGGCATTGAATGCCATACGAAAAAATAATAAACGAATTTTAGTGACCTATGGCGCCGCCCTAGCCGAAGCCGTAGTAAACAAAGAAGTACTGGAGAAATCTTCCGTGGAAATTGCCAAAGGCCAGCAGTTGTCGGTAGATTTTCTGTTGGAGTTTTTGGAAGAAAACGGATTTCAACGGGCCGATTTTGTCTTCGAACCGGGCGAATTTAGCTGGCGCGGAGGAATTATCGACCTGTTCTCGTTCGCCCACGAATATCCCTTTCGGATTGAAATGGACGGTGATATCATTGAGTCGATTAGAACGTTCGACGTAAACAATCAGTTATCCATCAAAGAGATAGCGCATTTTTCGCTGCTGCCCAACGTGAAGGAGCAACCCAGTACAGCAACCCTGATTCCCATCACCGAATATTTATCGGAAGATACGTTGTTGTTCACCAAAGAGTTGGGATTGCAGGTAGAGGAATTGGCCAAGGGATGGGAAAAAGCCTTGCAGCAGTACCAGGATGCCATTGATATGAGTAAAGACAGCGTTCCCAAGCATCCCAAGGAAGTTTGGCTCACGCCGAAAACGCTGGAAAATGCCTTGCAAGGGTTTGTGCATATCGCTGCTGATGCCATCAGACCAAGGGACAAGGAAGCCACCATCATCGAATTTTTTCAGCAGCCGCAGCCCCTGTTTCAACGGAATTTTCAATTGCTGTTGGAATGGATGTCGGACAATAAAACCAAAGGAATTACTACCTTGGTGTTTTCGGAAAACAGTAGACAAATTGAGCGATTGCTGGCTATTATCCAAGACATTGGGACCCAAGCCGAATTTGAGCCGGTATACCAAGGATTGAGCGAAGGATTTGTGGATGGAGATGCCAAAATGGCCTTTACTACAGAGCATCAGCTGTTCGATAAATACTATAAACCCAAGGGACGGCAGCGGTATTCGTCGCAGACCTCCCTCACCTTGCGTGAATTAAAAAACCTGCAGCCCGGAGATTACGTAACCCACATCAATTACGGTATTGGACGATTTGGGGGGTTGGAAAAAATGGACGTAAATGGGGTGAAGCAGGAAGTGGTGAGGATTGTGTACCGCGATAACGATTTGCTGTATGTTTCGGTGAACAGTTTGCATAAAATCAGCAAGTACACCGGAAAAGACGGCACCGCGCCTGTATTGCACAAATTGGGTTCCGGGGCTTGGGAAAAGCAAAAGCTGTCTACCAAGAAAAAAGTAAAAGACATTGCCCGAGAACTCATAGAGTTATACGCCAAGCGGAAAGCCCAGAAGGGGTTCGCCTTTTCGCCGGACCATTATTTGCAAATGGAGTTAGAAGCGTCGTTTTTCTACGAAGACACCCCGGATCAAGCCAAGGCCACCGAGGATATCAAGCGGGACATGGAACAGATTCAACCCATGGATCGATTGGTGTGCGGCGATGTAGGATTTGGAAAGACCGAAGTGGCGATGCGTGCAGCATTCAAAGCGGCGGTAGATGGGAAACAGGTAGCGGTGTTGGTGCCTACCACCATTTTGGCTCAGCAACATTACCGTACTTTTAGCAAGCGATTTGCCGGATTTCCGGTAACGGTGGACTATATCAATCGATTTAAATCGGCCAAAGAACAAAAAGCCACCTTGGATAAATTGAAAGAAGGAAAAGTGGATATCATCATTGGAACCCATCGAATTTTGGCCAAGGATATGAAATTCAAAGATTTGGGGTTGATGATTATCGACGAAGAGCAGAAGTTTGGGGTGAGTGCGAAGGAGAAACTCAAAGAATTTAAGGTGAACGTGGATTCCTTAACCCTCACGGCGACGCCCATACCAAGGACCTTGCATTTTAGTTTGATGGGGGCTCGGGATTTGAGCATTATCAATACTCCGCCGCCTAACCGACAGCCAGTGCACACGGAATTGCATACCTTTAATAAGGAATTGATTGCCGAGGCCATTAACTACGAAGTTGGTAGAGGCGGGCAGGTTTTTTTCATTCATTCGCGGGTAAAGGATATTTACGAGGTTGCTGGAATGTTGGAAGATGCAGCCCCGGGGGTGAAAGTTTGTGTGGCCCACGGTCAATTGGAAGGGCACGAACTGGAAGATGTGATGGTGCAATTTATTGAGGGAGAATACGATGTATTGGTAGCTACTACCATCATCGAAAGCGGATTGGACATTCCCAATGCCAACACCATCATCATCAACAATGCCCACATGTTTGGGTTGAGCGACCTGCACCAAATGCGGGGTAGGGTAGGTAGAAGCAATACCAAAGCCTTTTGTTATTTGCTGTCGCCTCCGTTGTCAGTTCTAAACGAAGACTCTCGGAAACGATTGCGTACTTTGGAGGAATACAGCGAATTGGGCAGTGGTTTTCAGGTGGCGATGCGCGATTTGGATATTCGGGGCGCGGGAAATTTGTTGGGTGCAGAGCAAAGTGGATTCATTTCCGAGATGGGATTTGACATGTACCACCAGATTTTGGACGAAGCGGTGCGGGAGTTGAAGAACGACGAATTTCATGACCTATTCCCGGAGGAGGAGAACATCGCATCGCGGGACTGTCAGATCGATACCCAGTACGAAATGATTATTCCATCGGATTACGTGCCGCAAACGGCGGAGCGCTTGGCGTTGTACAGCGAATTAAGCAGTGTGGAAACGGAGATGGGATTAAAAGAATTTGCCGATAATTTGAAGGACCGATTTGGGAAACTGCCGGATTCGGTGATTTCGTTG
>CAYUNO010000085.1:0-8810 GCA_964446075.1 uncultured Flavobacteriaceae bacterium
ATTAATTGATTCCTAACCGCTCCAATAAATGCACTTCGTATATCAGCCAACTTTGTGCTGTCTTCTACCACCGATTTTTCCAAATTGTACCAGGTCGATACCAAATTTTCAACCAATTTGTAGTTAAATACTCCGTTAATCTGCTCCGATTTTATCTGTATATCACAACCAGGTCTAACCTGCCTTACCCCCTCAAACAAAGTAAATTCCGTATGATCTAAATATCCATGCTCCAAGAAATCCAAAGCCCTTAGCTCATCAACCACTGGATTCCACCCATCTAAAAAAGTAAACTGCTTGATTTCACTGGCAAAAAACAAATTACCCTCACTACTTATCCAATAATACAAAGGCTTTACGCCAAATCGATCCCTGCAACAATACAATTCTTGCTCCTGTAAATCATAAATCACAAACGACCACATTCCGTCAAAACGCTTTACTGCCTCCTTCCCCCAAACTGAGTACGCCGCTAAAACCACCTCCGTATCTGAGTTGCTCAAAAATTGTTTACCATAAACCTCTGCCAGCTCCTTACGAATCTCCAAATAATTGTACAACTCTCCATTGTAAACAATCCAATACCTACCCTCTCCGTAGCACATGGGCTGATGCCCCAATTCATTTACCTCTATAATAGATAATCGCCGATGTCCAAATACTACTTCACCCGTATCTAAGGAAGTAAAATCACCATCCAACAAATTAAAGTTCAAATATATTGGTGATTTATTCTCTACCGATGGTACAATAGTGTCTTCTGCACCGAAAACCTCATATTTTTTACCGCTAAACACCGTAAAACCTTCGTCGTCAGGTCCCCGATGCTGTATGCCGTTTAACGCCAGCTTAAACTGCTTTCCTGATTGTTTGGCCTTGCCTATTTTTACAAAAATTCCGCACATGTACGGTTATTATTGGTCACTTAATAATTTTCTTGAATAAATAACGAATCCCAAAACGATTACGATTTTTTGTACTTCCATAATATCCGTAACCATTATAACCGTAAGCATAATAATTACCATAACTATATCCATATTTGCCTAAGCCTTTAGGTTTTATTCCATTAAATATAACACTAAATTGACGGAACAAACCCGTTGCCTTTGCCTTTTCAAGTACATTCTCAACAACCTCTTTTGGAGTATAATTATACCGAACTACGAACATGTGAACATCGCAATGACGAGCAATAATCTCAGCATCAGATACTAACCCAAGTGGCGGTGTATCAAAAATTACAATGTCAAATTTCTGCTTCAGTTCCTCAACTAAAGTTGTCATCCTTGTACCTTCTAATAATTCTGAAGGATTAGGCGGAATTGCCCCTGAGGGAAGAATATACAAATTGTCATATTCTGTGGCGTAAACAACTTCATCCAACTTACTACTATTATTCAAATAACTTGAAAGTCCTTTTTTCATGCTCATATTGAACATCTTATGCAAAGTGGGTTTTCTTAAGTCTCCACCGACCAAAACAACCTTGTTATTAATGAGACTGTAACTTAATCCTAAGTTTACTGAAATAAAACTCTTTCCTTCACCCGGTAAACTTGAACTAATCATTAAAACTTGGTGATTAGATTGAGTTTTGAAATAGGTTAATTTTGTGCGTAATGAACGTAATGACTCTGCAAGATGTCCTCTTTCATTGTGATTCATAATCACGCCTCGTTTCTTTTCATCAAACATTAGTTCACCCAACAAGGGGAGATTTAACATTTCTTCTATTTCATCCCTGAATTGAATTTTAGGGTTTAACATCACACGCCAAAAGAAAAACATTAAGGGTAAGAATACGGCCAAAGAGAAATTTAAACCATAAGTAAGGTGTGGTTTAGGACTAAGTGTTGTGCTACCATAAGCACGTTCAATTACTCGAACATCCGAAACAGTACTCGCAAACGATATGGCTGATTCTTCTCGTTTTTCCAATAAATAAGAAAAAATCTCGTTCTTGACAGCTTGTTGTCTACTTATATCAATTAACTCTCTCTCCTTAGATGGAAACATCATCAATTCACCTTTGCTTTGATCTAATTGCCTTTCAATTTGCCTCTTATTTATCACAAGATTTTCTCGAATTCCATTGATGTTCTCAAAAATACTCTTTTTAACCTCCTTAATTTCTTCCGTAAGATTTATCAAATTCTCGTTTAATACTCCTGAAATTTTCTTTTGTCTATTGTAGTTAAATTCTAAATCATATAACCTTACCAGTAAAGTACTCAATAACGGATCGGCAACATCCATTAACGAAGGAGCTAATCCTGGATTATTACGATTGTTCAATAAATAAGACTCTATAGATTTTAATAAGTCTAATCGTAAATTGACTTTGTTTAATTCAACATCAAAATTTATTACCTTATTCATGTATAAGGAAGATTGACTTCCTACATCAATCACACCTGTTTTCTTTTTAAAATTCTCAATATTTGACTCTACACTATCTAACTCTCCACTTACTAACCTCAATCGTTCTTCAATAAAACTAATTGTATATTGAGCTACTCTCCGTTTGTCTTCTACACCAGAATTTGTGTACTGATTAATGTATTCATTAACTACACGATGGCAATTCCTAATATTCAAACCACTAAATCGAATTCCAATTATCGTTGTCCCTTTGCCTGTGGGTGCTGGTATTACGCCACTTACTAATCGTTGTATTTCTTCTTCCAATGAACTTATTCGAAACTTATATAATCCCGGGTTAATTTTATTTAATGACTCCGGTAATATTGTTACTCGATAATACTCATCCCGTAATTTAATGGTTTGATCCTTTATGGCATAAACTTTACCATCAATTCGCATATTCTGTTTTCTAGAACCAATAATTATAGTAACTTCAGAGCCAGTTCCCCGTAAACTATCCTCGTTTATAGCTTCAAATTGTATCGGAAAATCCCAATCCAACTCTATGTATTTTCGTTCTGTTGGTGTATAATAGCGAACATATGAATTTATTGATTTTGCAACCTCGGCACTCAACATTCTTGATTTTATAATTTCAAGTTCATTATCTACAACCTTGGTTGAGGCAAACATATCCAAATCCTCCAAAACCTGCTGACCCTTACCACTACTTAATTCAGGTTTAATAAGAACTTTTCCATAAACTTCATAAACATAGGACTCTTTACTCAACTGATACTTACCCAAAAAATAAGCGCCAATAAAAGTTAAAATATAAACTGGCCAATACGGAAGAATTACACGCTTAATGATGTTGTATGGTGTAAAAACACGTTCAGCAACAAACTCCCTGTTATTTATACTATAACTGTTAGAATTTTCGTTATTCACGATTTTTCTCCTTATCGAAATAAATTAAAAATTAATAAAACAAAAGACGTTGCAGAAACCACAATAGGCATCATTTGGAAAGCTAAGGTTGAGTTGAATTTCTTTGCCATGTTTGGTTCAACATAAATAATATCTCCTGGCCTACAATAAAAAAATTCTGAACTTATATAATCCGATTTAGTAAGATCCAATTTCTTTACAGTTTTACCTTTGGGTGTATTTCGAATTATTGTAACAGAATGTCTTTTACCAAACAACGTTAAATCACCCGTAATACCTAAAACTTGTAAAATATTTACATCTTCAGACGTAATTGTAATCGCTCCGGTTCTAGCTACCTCACCCAAAATCGTTACTATAAAATTCGTTAATCTAACATATACTACAGGTCTCTTGGTATATTTAGAAAACCAATTTTCCAATGAATCTTCCAATTGAATCAAAGTATATCCACTAACTCTGATTTTACCCAATCTAGGTACCTTGATAAAACCACTATCCGTTACAATGTAACCACCGGCCATGGATGTACCACCTAACAATCCAATACCAGTAGTAGAGGAACTCATTACACCGGAATTAACTCTGTTAACTTCATTATCTATATCTGGACTTGAACTAGCCATCTGGATATTTAATTGCATGGTCGGTTCAATTAGAACACCCTGTTTAGGGTAGACATCAAGGACCATTGAATCCGTTAAATCCGTTAAATACGCTAAGCGCTTAATATTATTACAACCGCTAACAAAAATTAATATCATCACCCCCAAAATGAAAGTAATGTTAAACTTAATTTTAGCTTTTTTGTTATTCACTGTGAACAAATCTAAATCAATTTAATAGTTGTTGAAAATTTTTTGCAAAGCTTCGCCCCCTCGGTTACAAATTATTTTTTGCCGAGTTTAATCTACAATTAGCAAATTTATAGGGAATCCTGCGCTTATCAAGACAATGTTATGATTAATTAGGCTTATAAAAATATCTTTCGCCCATTATCAATACCACTACCGTGCGCATAACAATCTTAAAATCCAACCACCAACTTAAATTCTCAACATAGTATCGGTCGAAAACCCATCGCTGCGGCCATGTTAAAAATATACTACCATTCACCGCCGCTAACCCCGTTAACCCTGGCTTTACCAATATCCTCGACCTTCCATTATCATCAAATTTCTCCTGTAAATTGGGCAAACTCGGCCTGGGTCCAACAATGGCCATCTCTCCCCGTAAAACATTAATTACCTGCGGAAGTTCGTCTATTTTTAACCTTCGAATAATCGCGCCTATCCGAGTTACATCAGGATCTCCAGCTACCGTCTGCTTATTAAATAACCTACTGGGTTCATGCGTCATACTCCGAAACTTATACAACATAAACACACTACCATTCAACCCCAATCGCGCCTGCTTAAAAAATACCGGACCTTTGCTATCCAATACAATCAATATCGCCGTTAATAATAAAATGGGTCCAGTAATTAATAACACAAGTAAGGCAACCAAATAGGCTAATAGTGGCTTGATGTTCTCAGAATAAAAAGTAGTCCGTTTCATCCGTTATCTATTCACAAATTTTCGAATAACCTGCAAATACAAAAAAACTGCCAAGCTCATTCGTAATCGAATAAAAAGGAAAAAAATCATCCAATGCAATCGCAAAACCCCAATAGGAAAGGAAACAATAATAGTCTGATATTCTGACACTAGCCTATTTATCTCCCAGTATTTTTCAATTATACTCTGAGAGTTTCTTTTACTACAAATAGATAAAGAAATATTCACAAACGATATAGCCCTTCTTCGATTCAACCTCGCTTTATAAAATTCTACATTTTCACCCCAAACAATCAACAAACGTTCAATCTCGTTGTATAATGCCTGCAGTCTGATTTTCAATGTATTACCATGATTTTTAGTTAAAGAATACTGATTGTCTTTTCGATAATTATATCCCGGCCTAGAAATTATTGTTACTCCCTCACAAACACGAAGAAATTGAATATTAAATAAAACATCTTCACTGCCGTAAATCTGAGTTGGAGCAAATTTCAGATCCAAGTTTTTAATAACTGTTGTACGATACATTTTAGACCAAGCCATGGAAAAATTATCAACCGACATCAAGTTCCCTAAATCTTCGTTAGATGGTCCAATCATACGAGCAAATAATTTTTCTTTACCTTCTGCCTTTCCAAATTTGGTGTCTTCTAAAAACCATGTAGAACCTGAATTGCTGTGCGTTTCAAAAACACGTTCGTATCCCCAACCCACTAAATCAATCGAATTATCAATCGAATTTACCGCTTCCTCCAAAATGGTTATTTCCAACCAATCGTCCGAATCCACAAATACCAAAAACTCTCCCTTCGCTACAGCCATCCCAGTATTTCGAGCTCCCGATAAACCCAGGTTTTCTTGTGAAATCAAAATCACCCGCTCATCGCTAACCACATACTGCTCCGCTATTTTTTTTGATCCATCCGTAGATCCATCATCCACCAAAATGATCTCTAATGATGTATAGCTCTGTCCTATAATACTATCCAAACATTGAGCTAAGTACCGCTCTACATTGTAAATCGGAACAATAACACTAATGAGCATCAAACACCTCCCTCAACTCCGTTAATCGCTGATTTATTTCAAATTTTTTAGCGGTTTCCTTCGCGTTTTTACCCAATTCAACTACATCTATCTTACCTTCAATAACCTTTTTAATCAGTGATTCTAAAGCACTTGCATCACTCCTAGGTACCACAATCCCATTGGTTTCTCCATCAATAATTTCAAATACTCCAGGGTGAAATTCAGCCGTTATACAGCACAACCCACGTTGCATAGCTTCAACCAAAGCATTGGGAAAACCCTCACTATTGGACGGTAAAATAAAAATATCCGCTTGGGGGTACACCATCGACATGTCCTCAACCTTACCCAAAAACGATATACTCGTGGCCGAATCGTCGTAACGCTCCATCACCTCTTCAATCGCCTTGTCCTCACCTCTTACGCCTCCCGCTACCATCAAAGTCAATCGAGAATCATTTACCCGTAAAAATGCCTCCAATACATCCGGAATTCCTTTCAAAATGTCATTAAATCTACCTGCTACTAAAAATACAATACCTTTTTTTCTCCTCAAATCATTTTCCATTTGCACTTTCTTATCAGATGATTCAGATTCATCAGAAATCCCACCAATTTCACTGCTGAATTCAACCTGATTTGTTTCCACCGCTTCAGCTTGTTTCCCCTCCGAATCAGGGATTGAAGATGAAAGTTCTTGTACTGCTTCAAATAGATTCGGAAATATTACCACCTTGCTTCCAGGGTACCGGTTTATTTGAAAAACCGCCGCGTACCTTGTCTGTGCCAAAACTCCATAAGGTGCCCTTAATATATACACTACTTCACAAAATGTTTCGTACCCCTTCGACATCCGAAATTGGGGCGAATTTCTCTCCGAAATCCATAATTTTGTTTTTCTATTGAATAATAATACCAACGATGTAATTGCGCCATAGTACCTACCGAAAACGATTATCTTTTTAGCTTTTGATTGATTTACACTTCGCAACACATGCCATAATACTTGAAACCATTTAATCACCAAGTTTTTACTTTGTTTAGAAGGCGAATACACCACCAACTCATCTTCCGGAATAAAAAATTGCCTCCCGGAATACAACAAACATAAATCAACATCAAAACCTGCTTTTTGTAAAGCACGCACTGTCACCAACCCCGATTTTTGTAACCCTCCCATAGTCAACGAAGGCAATACAAAAAGGATTTTGTCTTTCAATGTTCGATTCGGTTAGTTAAATTTCTTTACGCAATCTTGCCACCGGAATTCCCAATTGCTCTCGGTATTTTGCCACCGTTCTACGAGCTATATTGTAACCCTTATCGTTCAACAACGCCATCAACGCCTCATCCGTTAGCGGTTTCTTTTTACTCTCAGCCGCAATAGCATCGCCCATGATTTTCTTAATTTCTCGATTGCTTACCTCATCCCCATCATCGGTGCTCAATCCCTCACTGAAAAAATGCTTCAACGGAAAAATTCCAAATTCAGTTTCCACATATTTAGAATTAGCAACTCGAGAAATAGTACTAATATCCATGTCTATTTCCGTAGCAATGTCTTTCAAAATCATCGGGCGCAAGTGCGTGTCATCTCCTTCAATAAAGAAATCTCGCTGCCTTCGAACAATTGCCTCCATCGTCCGTAACAACGTGTTTTGCCTCTGCTTGATACTGTCAATAAACCACCGCGCACCATCCAATTTTTGCTTTATATACTGCACCGCATCTTTTAACTGCTTATCCTTGCCCGCACTGCTCTCATAAGCTCTCAAGGTCTCCGAATAGGCAGAACTTATCCGTAATTCTGGAGCATTTCTTCCATTCAAACGAACTTGTAAAACTCCATCCTCGTTGGTAACACTGAAATCCGGCACAATATACTGCGTCTTCGCACTCACACTCCCCGTATCACCCGGCTTCGGATTTAGCTTGATGATTTCAGCCATCGCCGACTTCAACTGCTCATCCGTGATGCGTAAACTTCTGCAAATCTTATCGTAATGCTTTTTTGTAAATGCCTCAAACTGATCGTTCAAAATCTTCTCCGCCACATCAATCGCTGGATTGTCTCCGTAATCCTTCTTGTACAATTGCAACAACAAACACTCCTGCAAATCCCTAGCAGCTATCCCCGGAGGATCAAAATTCTGAATCTTTATTAAAATGCGTTCCAGCTGCGTCTCCGTGGTAATCAAATTCTCATTAAACGCCAAATCGTTCACAATCGCCCGCAATTCCCTGCGTAAATATCCATCATCCTCCAAGCTACCAATCAAATGCAAAGCAAGTAACAACTCTTTTTCATCGGCAAAAGTGGCATTTGCCTGTTCTACCAAATACTCAAAAAACGTATTTTGAGCCGCAATGGGCATCTCCTTTTGCTCCTCCGCCTGGTAATCCTCACCCATCCTAAAACTTCCATACTCATCCTCACCTCCCGCACGTAACAATTCCTCCACATTAATATCTTGCTGATAATCAGACCATTCCGCATCATCTGCACTATCACCGTAATCATTATCAGACGAAGACTCCGAAGTAGAACTCTCGTATTTATAATCCATCGGATCGTCCTGCTTATCGTCCCCTTCCAAAGCAGGGTTATCTAACAGTTCCTGACTCACCTTCTCCTCAAAATCCAGCGTGTTCATCTGCAACAGCTTTATAAACTGAATCTGTTGCGGACTCAGTTTCTGCATCATCTTTTGAGATAATTCCTGCCGTATCGCCATATACCAACAAAACTAATTAAAAATTTCACCCCCTTGTCAAAAATTATGCCATGCAAAAATTACCGTCTACTTTTTCAGTACGATTACCGATTGTTTAAACATCTTTGACGCCGTATCTGTTATCTTTGCAACGCAAAATTTATTAGCCATGAGTAGTTTAGACCT
>CAYUNO010000086.1:0-8761 GCA_964446075.1 uncultured Flavobacteriaceae bacterium
CTTTTTGTGTTTTCGGTTTAATTTGTTCAAATACTCTCCAGATGACCGATTTTTCGAAAAACACTTCGGGGAAAATGATTTGTAGATTTTTGAATCGAGCTTCGTTTAATTTCGGTTGATTGAATGTGTCAACTTGTCTATATCGAGTGTACACCAAATGAATGGCATAAACTTCGGAGGCGTTGGGTAATTTTGTTTTGAAAACTTCGGGAGCAAACTCGGCACTTCCGAAAGACATAGGAAAATAAATAATGTTGCTGTCTTTTTCGGTAGGATGCACAGGAATTGGAAAGCCTTTTAACTTGAGTAGTTGTTCAATTGGAATTTGGCCCTTCACGGATTGTGAAGCCAAACAAAAGACAAGCATCGCCAGTGAGGAAATCCATGTTTTTATTTTTTTGAACAGCATAACCAAGTATTTATAGGGTTTACGGATTTAACTCGTTAAAATTTCTGATGGCCAATGGTGTAGCCGTAGTAAATCCTTCGGCGAATTCAAAACCACCAATACGACCGAAATCCCGGGCTCTGGCTTCCAAGAAGTTCCAAAATTCTTTGGTAGAAATAGGGGTTACGGGCTCTGAGGAGTCTTCCGAATAGAATTGCGATTTGAATGCGGCAATGGCTTTCATTTTTATTTCCCATTGATTGGTAATATCAACGATAAATTGCGGTCCAATATTGCGGTCTTGTATGTAATGAAAAATATTCTTGGGTCTGAAAGCGGGTAAATCTTCACCGTTTTCTTCCATTTTTATTTTAACTAATCCAGCTAAAAACGAAGCACGTTCAACAATTTTTGCGGCTCGGCCATGATCAGGATGTCTATCCGAAATAGCATTTGCCATGACCCATTTGGGTTGTGTTTGTCTGATAATTTTTGCGATTTCCAACAAATTGGAATCGTCTTCTGCAAAAAAGCCATCTTGCCATTTCAGGTTTGTTCTGAAAGTTAATCCCAAAATCTCCGCACTATCGGCAGCTTCTTTTTTCCGAGTATCCATGTTCCCTCTGCTTCCTAATTCGCCTTGGGTAAGATCTACAATACCGGCGGTGTAGCCCATTTGGATATGTTTCAACAGTGTTCCACCTGCACCCAATTCAACGTCGTCTGGATGTGCTCCAAAAGCCAACAAATCTACTTTCTGTATGTGGTTCATTTGGGTGGATTTAAGGTTGATTGAAAATTACATGGTGAACGGTATTACCAACTGCTTTCAGCGTTCCTTTATCGATGGATTCAAGATTGTCGTCATGGGTATGCCAGTAGGGTGCAAAACCATTGTTTTCATCGTACTGAATGATATCAATCATTGGGATTTTGGTTCCATCATACACGTATTTATGATCGTCTATGATAGGGCCAATGGACTGGTATTGGAAAATACTTCCATAACCCAATTCATTAGCAATTCCCCAGGTGTGGTTTAACACGAAATTGGCATATTCGGCGGAGTAGGCTTCCCAAACAAATTTGGCATTTTTGCCACCCACCATGTCCAACAAGATTCCTGCATACGCTTTGTAATTGGGTTTATGTGGGGTTTTAGCCCATGCTTGGCTTCCTAAGCAAAAGGAATTTTCGATGTTGGAAACACCTAGATCTTCGGCATCGAAGAAAATAATATCCACTCCAATGTTGGGTTTTTTGATGGATAAATTTCTAGCAATTTCCAATAAAACGGCAACCCCACTGGCTCCATCATTCGCAGCTAAAATGGGTTCGTTTTGTCTCTCATCGTCCATGTCGGCAGTAGGTCTTGAGTCCCAATGTGATGCCAATAAAATCCGTTTTTCTGCTTTAGGGTTGAAACTGCCAATGAGATTAATCATTGGGATTTTTTGACCATTTCTAGGGTTTACACCTTGCAGTTCTTGTTTATAAGCAGTATCTGAAAATCGCTTAAGTTGTTGGTGCAAATAATCGGCACATAATTTTTGTGCTTTGGTGCCAGGAATTCTAAATCCAAACGATAATTGTTTTTCGATAAATTGGTAGGCAGAATCTTCAGAAAATCCAGAAACCGGTACATTGATCAATTTGGTAGGTTCTACCGTTTCAGTGGAATCCTCTGTTTTATTGGATGTACAGGCCGAAAATCCCAATGGGATTGCTAGGAAAACGACCCAAAAAGCATTGATTTTCATAAAAATTATACAAAGTTAGGAAATTCGAAGGGTTTGGGGTATTTATTCGTTGAATTAGTCCTAATTTCGCTTGATTATGATTGCTGCACCCATGAAAAGCATGACGGGTTTCGGTCGTGCCCAATTGGAAACTTCGGGAGTTCGGGTAGTTTGTGAAATTAAAGCACTGAACGGAAGATATTTCGAGGCCGATGTTCGATTGCCAAAATATTTATACGAATTGGATCCGGTAGTAAGAAAACTACTTGCCGAAAAACTGGAACGGGGTACTATCAATTGTAGCTACAGCATTTCGTTTACTGCAGCGGATGCGGTGGAATACGATATCCAGGTGAATGTGCCTTTGGCTAAAGCGTATGTGGATCAGTGGCGATTGTTGAGTGATGCATTATCAATGGAATTTAAGGATCCCTTTAGAGAGGTGTTGAAATTGCCCGAAGTGGTATTTGCTGGCGAACGAACGATTTCCGATGCCATGAAGGCGGTGATATTGAGCGCAACGGAAATGGCTGCCGAGAAATTAAATAATTTCAGAGAGGAAGAGGGAGCGGCTACCTCAAAAAAACTAGCCGAGTTGGTGGATTCCATTGGCGCGGATTTGGAAACGGTCATTACCCACGAGGAACCCCGTAAACAGCAATTGCGCGACAAAATTTATAATAACCTCGCACAACATATTCAAGAAGGGACAATGGATCCAGGACGATTTGAGCAAGAAGTATTAATTTATTTGGATAAATGGGATATTGGCGAGGAAAAGCAACGATTGGCCCAACATATTCAATACTTCAAGGATTGCTTAAACAAAGAACCGCTTGGAAGGAAATTGAATTTTATTTCCCAAGAAATGGGAAGAGAAATGAATACCATGGGTGTAAAAAGTAATTATTTCCCCATGCAACAGGCCGTGGTGCAGATGAAGGAAAAATTGGAACAAATCAAAGAACAAGTACTTAATATCGTTTAGATTATACATGAAAATTGTTAATTTTTTGCAGCGCAGACCGATGGCCCTTGTGCTGATGGCTTTTAGTAGCCTTGGATCCACATATGCTGCGGATTACTTTGCTGCAAACAAATATTCACGGATTTCTGGGGTTGGCGATACGATGAAAACCGGCACGGATTCTACCAAATCAGAAAAACTGAAGAAAACAATTTCGATGTTACCGGTTTCTGCTGACAATAAATTGGTGTTGTTAGGCATGTCAAATTCTTCCGAATCTGAATTAGATAATCGATTTTTATTGTTATCGGCCTTGGTTCGTTCTGGCGATTTGGAAAAAACAACGCATTGGTACTTGCCGATGCAGCCGTATGGAATTTCTTTGTTAAAGCAATACATTACTACCGGCGATACGTTTGCAAGTGTTTCATTGAAAGGGATTTACAATGAAAATGTACAGCAATTGGATACCTTGTTAAAGGAATTACGGGCAATGTATTTGAAAAATCCTTCGGTGGTGAATCGCTGGGTAATAAAAACCTGTTATCCCACATTGAATGATAGCGAACGGGGATATGCGTTGGCCCTAAAACGTTACATGGATAAACCCGAAATACCCGCAGCCATTCGATATCAAGCAGAAGGGTTGTTAGCCAATGCGATGTTTTCCTATTATCGGATCTTGGATGATTTGGATGACGAGGATGATGATATCGATTTCAATATGGGTTATTTGGATGCGAATTTTGATTATTACGAGACATTTAAAGCCTTTGCCAATGGATTTGATTCGTTAAAACCTCAATTTAAAGCTTGGTTGCCCGCCGATGAATTTGCGGAGGTTTCTACCGTATTAGATTATTATAAAAAGTCAATCAAAACCAATCAAAGGGATAATGATGGATTGTTTTATTACCTAGATTCTCGCAATGAACTTGTGAATGAAATTGCGGGTTTAGTGTCTTCCTCAGCCCCCAATAAAGTCATAGTAATTGCTCCAACCGAGGAATTAATATTAAACGATAAAAAAATTGGGTTCGTTTCACTTTTAAAAGGATTGTTAGATAGAGGCGTATCAAAAAATAAAATCTGCAGATTGTTTACATTTTCGGGTAGTTTGGAGGAAAAAGTTACAATTCAAAAAAATTCTTCTGAAGATGTGCTTTTTGAAGGCAAATATGAATCGATTTTAACAAATTCTAATTTATCCGATGATGAAGATGAGGGGTATTTTATTGATTATTTTTTATTCGATATAAAAAGCAAAGACGCTAAAGACAGTAGTCTCATTAAAGCGAAATCATTGATTTATGAGGAGTACAAGAAATATATTTCTTCTGATTACGAATTAACCAATTCTTTTTTGGCATTTCCGGCTAAAGACGGAGACAATTCGGGTATAGCTACGTATGCTGTAATGCCAGGACAAGTTGACGATATTCCTATGGATACTGCTAGTACAAGTTCCGGTTGGGATTGGGCAGAGGAGGAAGAAGGTGACTGGAGTTCCAGATGGGATGGCAACGAATCTAAAAACTATCAGTTGAATGAAATTCCAAAAATTCGACATGCATCGGCTCAAATTGAGTTTGCTTATTCGTATATGGTGAACTCTTCTGTTTCGAAATTCGCCAATAACCTGACTATATTATTGTCTGAAAATGGTTTGGGGACAGTAAATACTTCTTTAGGGTACCGAGGAGTAGCTTTAAACTTGTTAAGTAGTGGTGAAAAAAACAATGCCAAGACCTATCAGTTTTGGGGATTGCGAGGCGGAGAGTACCAGACATCCAATAAATATTTAACTGGTTTCCATTTTGGTTATTTGCAAGGTACCGCCTATGCCATGGATAAAAAACGCAGGATTTACCTAAACGTACTTTCTTATTTAGAAGGATTTGACACAAAACTTTCATTTCCTACAAGTGGGATTTCGGGTAGTTTGACCAATCCACTAACCGGTAAAACCTTCAAAGCTGTTGGAACAGTTTACGGAATGATGTTGGGTACAACGGTGCGTTTAAACCGACTGTTTGTTCACGGGAATATTGGCTACGGTTGGGATTTAAGCAAGGGGGATTGGACAATGAATAAAGCGGTCGTTTCTGGAATTACACCTTTTAAATACACGGGCGTGAATTACGGAATTCAAGCAGGATATAAATTTGGACTTTTCAAGAAAGAGGATAATGACTATGAATCGGACTGGGCTGTTGATTCTGTTGCTACTTCCGAAGCCGTTCCAGTTGGAAATCGTACAACCAAAGGTAAGAAATCTACAAAAACTTACCGTAGCCCTAAATACATTCTAAAATCAACCGTTACCCAAATGGTGGTACCCGTGATTCAACCTAATTTGGGCACTAGTAAATCGCAGTTGGCGGCTAGTACAAACTCTTCGAATATGCAGGATACAGCCATCGTTACTGCTGCGGAGGAAAGTAACCTCAATTTCAATCCTAAGGGATATCATTATGATTTTAACGATGCGGATCTCAGTGCTCAAGCAGTAAAGTTGATTTCGGAGAGAGCCAAAAAAGCAAGAATTGTATTGGCAGGTGAGAATCACCGATATGTGAAATTTAATTCGCGTTCTGAGTTTCGTTGGATGAAAATGCTGTACGAGAATGCAGGTTATAGAAATTACATATTAGAGCTTAGTCCGGCGCGGGCGGTATTCTTGGAAAGATATATTTGTAAAGGCGATACGATTGCTAAAAAGATCATTCAATCTACGGCGTCTGCTAGATTTATGGTTTTGTTCGATAGCTTGGCTGCATGGCAGATGAGTTTACCCGAATCTGAGCGAATAAAAATCTATGGATTGGATGTGGAACGATTTGCAGATATGACGGTAATGTGGTTGAACGATATTGCTACCCGCAGAGAGGAAATGCTATCGGACAAAAAGAACAACCTAAAAGGAGTTCCTGCATCTATCGAGGTGGGGGTAAGAGCAATCAATCATTTGGGTTCGAATTATTACTATGGTGGGCAGCGAGATTATCAAGAATCGTTGGAAGATTTTAATAGTGAATTTGAAAAAAATGATACGTCCTTAAGTGTGTCATCGGTGGTAAAGGTGGATACATCTGCTGTCAAGACGGAGCCGATTAGCCTTTCAACCATTAATCGATTGGATGATTGGAGACGATTGGATTTTAGCCGAATTTCATTCAATGAAGATCCAAGTATCGTTGAATTGTACAAGTACATTGATAGCAACAAAGCAGAGTTTAAAACCTGGTTAGGTCCAATGTGGCCTGAATTCTCTGAAGCTTTTGCTCGATTACGTGAAGTTTATGAATGGGAACGCCGCGATGACCAAGCCCAGCAATATCAATGGCGCGAAGAAACCATGTACCGAAATATGGTGAATTTGTTAGAAAAGTATCCCAATTCTAAGTTTTTTGGTCAGTTTGGTAGATGTCATATCGGCCTAAGTAAACAACAACAAGATTGTGGTTGGTTTGAATACAACAGTATTTTGGCCAGATTAAGAACTCGTTACTTCAAGAACGATAGCTCTGTCATGAATATTGGTATTTTCTACAAAGAGAATGAGGACGATGTAGATGATATATCGTCTAGCGATTTGTTGCATAACGAGAAAATACGGGATGAGGTTACCATTTTGTATGAGAATACGGAAGAAAACACGATGGTGTATAATTTGGAAGAGCTTGGGGATTACAAATCAGAAATGCGCAAAAAATTCAACTTTGTGGTAATTATTGGGCAAGAGCAGGATGACGATGATGAGGAATTTCCTTATAATGATGATGATGTAACAGGAAGTGATGTAAGTAAATCAGACGTTAACATGGGCCTATATATGGGTTATGGTTTGGGTGCAAATCGGGGTGCTTTGTATGGAGAGACCATGGTAAACTATTTATTAACCCAAGAAACAATAGATTTGACAAATCCTACTACCAATACATTTAATAATTTATTTTTGGGTTACCGGGGTAAGCATGTGAGCATGCAATACGGTGTGGGGTATAAACTCAAGAGCAGACAATTGTTCTCGGATGGGTTATCGTCCATGAAAGGGAATATGACCCTTCATAATATGACTATGTACCTGCATAATTCTAATGTAAATAATAAGAAATTTTTACATTATGGTTTGGGTCTAGGTTATACTTTTACCAAGCAGCGCTTGACTTACCAGAAGGTGGAACCGCAGTTGACTTTGGTTGCTAAACCTGTGGAGTTGGTGAGTTATCGTGGAATGCCATCGGCCAGTGTTGTCTTTGGAATATTGAAAGATAATGTTGGATTGGATATAGAGGCCGGATACAGGGTTCAGATGAATAATTCTATGTGGGAATACCGTGGAAGCAGGATGCCTTTTGCTACTGCAGGATATGCCGAGGGTATTGCTACAGATCTGTTAAAGTTGCCCTTTGCTACTATTAATTTACGTATAATTATTGAGGGTACTCAGCCGGTTTACAAGGTGAAGGAAAAGGATTCGGATGATACTGATTATGACGATTAACGGAAATAATAAGTATCCGTATTAATTTTGAAGCCAAGTTAGTATGATAGAAAAAGAGGTAGCCGTTTCTGGATCTTGGACAAAGCAATTGCCCAACATGGTAACGCTTAGCAATTTGTTGTGCGGTGTTTTGGGAATAGCCATGGTGATAGAAGGCAGGCTGTTCGATGGCTTTTTATTGATGATCTTGGGTGCAGTAATGGATTTTTTTGATGGTTGGGTAGCCCGATTATTAAAGGCCGACAGCGACTTAGGGTTGCAATTGGATTCGTTGGCTGATGTTGTTACGTTTGGTGTATTGCCAGGGTTAATTTGGAGGTCGTTAATGCAGGATCAAGGATATTGTTCTACTGGGTTTTGTATAAATAATTATGTTTGGGTTTTAATCCCGTTGGGTGCGGCTTATCGATTAGCAAAATTCAATGTGGATACACGTCAGCTTACGGGTTTTATTGGTGTACCAACTCCTATTACCGGCTTGGCAGTAGGATCTTGGGCGATGATTGCATATAGTTATACTACCGATTTTGAAAGTTTTAATTGGTTGTTGAGTCCGATAATTGACATAAGACCATTGCTAACGAACTTCTATTTTTGGTTATACATGCCCCTGTTTGTGGCATTTATGATGAACAGTGAATTCGCTATGTTAGCGATGAAATTCAAACCTGGGGATACCTTAAGAAAGTGGAAAATAGCTTTAGTGATTGCTGCATTACCTTGTGTTTTATTTGGTAGTGCCATGGTTGCTGTATTCTATTTCGTTTATCTAATTATTTCTATTTTATCTAATTCAAATAAATCAACCCAAACCATATTATGATAAAAATTGGGATCATTATGGGCAGCGATAGCGATCTGCCAGTTATGAAAGAAGCGGCTGTGGTACTTGAACAATTGAATATTGAATACGAGTTAACCGTTGTGAGTGCCCATCGTACACCCGATAGATTAATGACTTATGCCAAAGATGCGTCGCTTCGTGGTATTGAAGTTATTATTGCGGGAGCCGGAGGAGCTGCGCATTTACCTGGAATGGTTGCGTCATTTACCCACTTGCCGGTCATTGGTGTACCAGTTCAATCAAAAACGATGAGTGGCTTGGATAGTTTGTACTCCATTGTGCAAATGCCGCCGGGTGTTCCTGTGGCTACGGTAGC
>CAYUNO010000087.1:0-8754 GCA_964446075.1 uncultured Flavobacteriaceae bacterium
TCCTGAGGTTGTGATAACCAATTTGTAGGGTTTAGTTCAGATGGATTTTTGAATTTCACTGTACTGTATTTCTGTGCAGTTAAATTAGATGAAGTCCCATCGAATATGGAATTAGCGCTTGAATTCGGCAGTTGGTTTTTGCTTTGAGTAGCTACTGAATTATAAGTTCCATTAGAGGTTGTATTGTCTTTGTTTGCTCTGTTAATCCAATGATTTAGGGTGCCTGCGGTATTTGTTGATGAATTTTCTTTCGACCTCTTATTTGCTGAAATTGAATTGGAGGTGTTTATTTTCCATCCCCAAGAATGGTATTGTTTCTCAATGGTACAACTTGAAATTCCAAGAATAAAACAAATAATAATAGACCAAAGCTTAATGAATGATGTAATGGTTACACGATGGAATGGAAACATTGTATGAGAACTGGTTGAGTTATGAATAAAAAAATATTTTAGTAATTGGTTTGTGTTTAACGTGCTGAAATTCAATCGGAGAAACTGATTTTTCAAGGTGCAAATTATAGATTAAAATCTACAATAAAATCACTGTGCACAATTTGTTATTCTTTGCTTGCCCAACGACTAAATAGCTGATGGATAATGTGTTTTTCCGTTTCGGAATATTCGCGTTTTCTGCGTGGCATTACTAGCTTAGCCGTTTTATCTACAGCCGATAATTGATGAGTAACAACACCTTGTGCGCCTCCCCAACTGAAATCGGAAATAAAATTTCGAGGGAATCCGGATCCGAAAACATTGCAAGCGACACCCACAACTGTTCCAGTATTAAACATGGTATTAATTCCACATTTGCTGTGGTCTCCCATGATTAAACCGCAAAACTGAACTCCGCTTTTATCAAATCTACCGGTTCGATAATTCCATACTTTCACTTCGTCGTACGTATTCTTTAAGTTGGAAGCATTGGTGTCGGCACCCAAATTACACCACTCGCCAATTACCGCATTCCCTAAAAATCCATCGTGACCTTTATTGCTGTAGCCCCAAAATACTACGTTTGAAATTTCACCGCCTGCAACGGAATAGGGACCTAAAGTAGAATTACTATAGGCTTTGGTTGCCATTTTAAGAACGGCGCCTTCGCAAAGTGCAAAAGGACCTCTCACCAAACTTCCTTCCATGATTTCGGCATGTTTTCCTATGTAAATTGGGCCTTCATTGGTATTGAATGTAGCACAATGTACTTTCGCCCCTTCCTCGATAAAAATGGGGTGCGCCCCAAACTGTCTGTTACTATCGTTTAGTACTTGTGAGGTTCTTCCTGTTGTTAACCTAGTAAAGTCGGCCTTGATTTCTTGGCCATTAAATCCAAAAATGTGGTAGGGTCTATCGATGATTTTTAATTCTTCAGCCCATTCTGATTTGACGGGGGGATTTTGCGACCAAGCTTCCGATCCGCAAGCAATTAATATTTCATTCTGCCATAACGAATCCGTTGGAGATAATTGTTTAACTGCGCTCACTAAGTCAGCGTAGGGAAGTACATGGCCATTGATATAATGGGTTGTATTACCTTTAGGTGCAGGGAATTTATCCGATAAATATTGTCGATTTTCACCTTTAATTTGATCACTTCCTTTGTCACCATTTATTTGGTCACCTCCATTATTTTCAATTCCGGAGCTTAATTCAAATCCAAATTCGCTGGCCGATAAATCCATCGCCCATTTTTCGGCAATCGTTAAAATTCCACAACGCAGGTCTGCTGCGGGTCTAGTAAGCGTTAAAGGATATAGGTTGGCGATGTGGTTGGATTCGAAAAACCGGATAATCATAACACAAATTTAGTAATTCCACACCGGTAACAATTCACCTGAAATGAACAAAAATATTTACGTAGAAAATTCGAGTTAAATGAAAAATAATCGAATAGGATAATCTGACTAATACGTAAAGTTAGTCGTAGACAATGTTAAAAAGGTCTCCAAACAATGAACAAAGGGTTGAAACAATTAGCAAATAGTTAGGAATAAGTAACTAAGTGTTTGTAAGCAATTGAAACTGGGTCTAGGAAAATAAAAAAGGAGGCCGTAAAACGACCTCCCTATTATGAAAAAATTTACTCTTTTGCTTCTTATTTCTTCGCGTAACGCTTCATGAACTTATCGATACGTCCTGCAGTATCTACTAAGTTCTGCTTACCAGTGTAGAAGGGGTGAGACTGTGAAGAAATCTCTAACTTGTACAAAGGATATTCGTTACCATCTTCCCATTTGATGGTTTCTTTTGTATCTACACAACTGTGGGTAAGAAAAGTATAGTCGCAGCTCATGTCTTTGAACACAACTTTGCGGTAGGTCTTAGGATGAATATCAGGTTTCATACAAAAAATGCGTTTTTAAGGGGTGCAAAGATAAGAATTAAAATGAGTATTTCAAATGAAAATCGGAAAAATTGGTTAAAGCTTAGAAATCCCCTAATGCTACAATGGATTTTCGTATATCCCCGCAATCGGTTTTAAGATAGCGATAATTGAATTTTTCGAATAAGGACTTTAAATCGCAATCTAAAACCTGTATTTAATTTCCGAGATCATCGGTCCGTTTGCTATCGTCCGCATTGTTTTTTGATTTTTTAGTACACATCAAAATGCTTTCATCAAAACCTTCGGGCGCGGTTAATGCCTCGGAACTGACCCCGGTAGATTTGTCTTTTAACGCTTCTTTCATGAAATACCCATAGATTGGGAGTGCCATAACAGATCCTTGTCCTAATAAACCTCCACGAATACGAACGCTTGGATCGTCTGCACCTACCCAGGTGGCACAAACTAAATTCTTAGTTAATCCCATAAACCAACCATCTGCAGAGCCTTGGGTTGTACCTGTTTTGCCGGCAACATGTCCTTCCAACGCAAAATCGGCACCGCGGAGCCTGGATCCTGTACCGCCGTTTACCACGTTTTCTAACATGCGGAACATCATGTATGCTTTTTGAGCACTCAATACTTGATCGGTTTCTGGATTGTTGAACTCTTGCAAGACGTTGCCGTTTTTATCTTCGATTCGTAGCAGGAATGTAGGTTCAATCCATAAGCCGTTATTTGCAAATGCACTGTATGCCGATGCCATTTCAAATGGACTTAACTCCATTGTACCCAAACAAATGGATGGAACTTTTGGAATTCGATTTTCTTCGATACCTACGCGTTCAGCGAATTTTACCACAATTTCTGGTGCGTCTTCACCCAAACTCTTCATAATCTGTGCGGTAATCAAATTGTCCGATAATGCTAGACCTTTGCTCATCGTCCATCGACCTCCGGATTTGCCGTCTGCGTTTCTGGGCGACCATTCTTCTCCTCCCGAATAGAACACCGTCCGTTCGCGGTCGAATTCCGTGCACGGGGTGAATTGGTTAATGTCGATAGCCGTTGCGTATACAATGGGCTTAAAGGTTGAGCCCACCTGTCTGCGTGCATTCCTATTTACGTGATCGTATTTAAAATACTTGTGATTTACACCGCCTACCCACGCTTTTACGTGCCCCGATTCGGGTTCCACGGCAATAAATCCAGCTTGAAGAATCTTTTTGATGTATGCCATGCTATCATACACAGACATCACCGTATCCAAATCGCCTTTCCAAGAAAAAACCGTCATCCGTATCGGCTTTTTCAACTCCGCAAAAATTTTAGCACTATCATCGCCCAATTGCTCTTGTAAACCCTTATAGCGTTCGGTTCTTTTTAAAGCATTTTCAATAAAACCTGGAATTACCGCGTAGTTAGTGATATAGCGCCAAGGTTTCTCCTTCCCCCACGAAGTGTAAAATTGCTTCTGTAATTTGGGCATATGGGTTCTAACCGCAGTTTCAGCGTACTGCTGTAATTTAGGATTTAAGGTAGTGTAAATTTTTAAACCGCTTCGGTACAAATCTACCCCGTGCTCTTTGCACCACGGTTTCAAATATTCACCCAAATAATATTTAAAATAGGGTGCCATCCCGTCCATTTCGGCCGAACGATAGTTTAATACGATTTTTTTGTTTTTCAACAATTCAGTACTATCGTCCGTTAAAAATCCGTATTTGTTCATTTGTTCTAATACCGTATTTCTCCTCTGTAACGATTTGTCTGGGTTGAACTTAGGATTGTATCGATGATTGGCTTTAAGCATGCCAATTAATACCGCCGCCTCCTCAATTTCTAGGTCCAATGGTTTTTTATTAAAGAATTCCTTGGAAGCCGCTTCAATTCCAAACGATATTCCAGAAAAAGGAACCGTGTTCAGGTACATGGTTATGATTTCGTCTTTGGTATATCGACGCTCCAGTTCTACGGCAATTACCCATTCCTTTATTTTTTGCAAAACCATCAAGAACTTATTCTTGGGTTTGTTAAAGCGATAAAATAAATTCTCACTTAATTGCTGGGTTAAGGTACTCGCACCGCCGTCCTGACCCAGAGCCATAACCGCACGAATGGTGCCTCGAACATCAATTCCAGAATGTTTACGAAAGCGCACATCTTCTGTTGCCTCTAACGCCTGAAATACGCATGGCGCTATGTCTTTGTGCGATGTGTTAATCCGATTTTCCAAATAAAATGAACCCATCAAGGAGCCATCATCGCCTATGATTTCAGAACTCAGTGCATTTTTAGGGTTTTCTAAATCCTCCACATCCGGCATTTCACCTAATGCCCCAAGAGTAGCCAATAAGAAAATTAAAAAAACCGCAGCCGTGCCGCCGAACATAATTTTCCAGAACAATGGAATGAAAGAAAATTCAGAGTTTTTGCCCTTGATCATAGGAATAATATGCGAATATAAGCCTTAATTGCTAGGCCAAATCACTCAGGCTAACGCCAAATTTCCACAGTGTTATTTGTTGCCCTGTAAAAACTCCCAATACGACTTTAAGTCCAATGTTTTGGTGAGTTGAGCATAATTTTCGATCGTGATGGCTCCGGATTTATATTCCATAATGCCTTTGGATAGGAATAAATCGGCTGATCGACTTAAATACGCATCAAAATTGTCCGCCTCGGTAGGTTTAGAAAAATTTCTAATACTAATTACCATCATGGATCCAATGGGAATGGCAGTGGAAATTTCCAAGGTTTCGAACGAGAAGTTCTTTTTTGCAAAATCGCTTAAACTGGAACGGGTTAAGTTTACATTGGTGCCTTTAGGTATTGCGAAAATTACAAATTTTTCGGATTTGCCGTCCCACGATTTATAAACAGATGCACCACTGGATACCACGGTTACAGGATTGTTTACAGTAGAGTTTTCTGAACCGTTAGCCCCGCTAGAATTGGCTGTTGAAGCATTGTTTGCAGATTCTTTTTGCGCTTTCTCGGCCTCTAACTTTCGATAAGCTTCACATATGTCTTTGGCCCTGAAACCAACCGCATTGGTTGGGTAATCAGCCGAAACTTGCTCCATTAAGTCGATACCTTTTTTCGTATTACCAGACCGTATAAAAGCACTGGCGTATATAAAATCAAATTGAGCTTGGTATTCGTTACCGGCAAACTGCTTGTCTACAAACTTTTTGGCGTTAATTACATCTTCATATTTTTCTTCAACAAAATAACCCGATATCACCGATAACATACTGTCAATGGATTTAGAACCCTTACCTGTGTTGCTCATGTCCGATGTTGAATTGCTCTCTAACATCCGCACGTAGATACTTTTGGGGAATTTATCAATCAATTTAGATTTGAAGGCATCGGCTAAGGCGTAGTCTCCTGTAGATCTGCACAATTTTACAATTTCATAATGGGCTTGAGGAGCGTATTCCGATTTGGGGAAACGCGTGATAAGTTGATTGTACAACTCAATTGCAGTTGCAGACTCAGCCAATCGCGTTTGATAAATTTGAGCCGCATTAAAAGTGGATTTTTCGATTTTTGCAAGGGCCTCTTTTTGGGCCGATGGAGAAAAGGGAAGGGGCGTGTAAAAGCGTTTTTCTTCGGCAGGGATATTTTTGGGCATCGCGCTGCTGTCTGAACCGGCCATTTTTTCAGAATTTCCTGAACCCTTATTCCCACCATCATTTTTATTTCCAGCTAAGACGGGGTCGCCAGTTTTTGAATCTGTTTTGTCTTCAATATTTTTATTGTCTGAAGAATTATTTTCTAAATCTGTTTTCCGATTAGAATACCTCCAATAATCGTCATTGCTTCGTTTTCCCCACAATCGTTCAAAGTCTTGTATGCCTTTGGTTCGCTGAGCGGGTGTATAGAATGGAAACGATGCGCTTCCGCCCATTCCTGGCATATTTCCACCGGCATTCATGGGTGCAAAATCGGGATTTCCTGGAAATCCACTGGATGAGTTGTTGCCACCGTTTTTGGATTGTTGCTTGGCTTTCTCCGCATCGGCGGCTCGTTGCGCTTCGAGTTTTTCTCTGGCAATCGCCTCCGCAATTTTCTTGGATCTCCAATCCGGATCTTTAGCCATCTTAAGCAAACTATCCTGTTCTGTAAAAACCAGAACCTCTTTCAATAAGTCGCCTAAAACATCATTTTTAGTGGTGATGGCTTGAAAATTGGGATGTTTTTCGTCAATAATTTTAAATGCAGAATCGAAATACCTAGCACTTCCGGCATATTGTTTTTTGCCGAAATAATAATCGCCTAACGCTAGGTATGCATTGGTTTTTTGTACTTTATCTTCTGCAATATATACCGCTTGCTGGTAACGTTTTATTGCAATCGCATCCCGCTTAGCTTTAATTTCGTTGTGACCCATTGTTAGGTAAATGCTGCTTCGAAAATCCAGATTTTTATCGTCCTTCAACATTTTTGCCAAGATGGAATTGGCTTTACTGTAATTTTCTTGTTGTTCGCTTAAAATGGTTACTTGGGCCATTTTCGACCTAAAGGCAATTTCGTACGGAGGGTTAAACTTGGCGATTTTTGAGAAGTATTGTTCGGCTTTGGAGTATTCCTTCACTTTCAAATGGCATTCCCCCAGAGCAAAAATTAACCGATATCGATCCATGCGCTGATGGGTTTTTGGTAAAGCTTTGGTAAGCGGCTCGATAGCCTGTTGAAAATTGCCTTGTTCTATTGCAATAGCACCTGTGATTAAATTCGCTTGACCCATCAATTCTGCTGGGAAATCCGGTTTTTTAACCAAATTACTAACTAATACCGCTGCATCACCTAATCGATTTTTCATCACCAAACAACGTACAATCCAAAGTTGGGATTGGTACAGAGAAATGGGGTCTTTAAAATGTTCAATAATGTAGGTAAACAGATTTTCAGCCGCGGTTATTTCGCCCTTCATGAAGTAGGCTTTACCATTTAATAAATAAGCATCATCTACCCATTTTGAACGCGGATGTCTATCGATCATGGTAGAAGCACGTTTGATTACTTCGTCCATGGCTGCTTGATTCCCTTTTAATGTGGCAGCATCACCGTAATTGAATAGCGTGATTGGTTTTCTAGGATCGTCTTTGTATGCTTCTCTAGTTAATTCTACGGTCTCTAACCACTTCTGTTCGGCATTGAAAAACTTGTTGTAATGGGCTAATGTATTATGCCATTGTTTGTAAGACCAACTTTCTTCATTGCCACAACCGGATATTATCATCGCCAAAAAACCAATAATTATTAATCGCCTGTTTAGAAGCGATAAAAAAATGGTGTAGCCCTTGATGATTCGCATTGTGTTATTAAAAACGCTAAATTTGGTGTTTTATTGACTGCTTCAATCAATTCATCATGAAAAAATCAAACAGACGGCGCAAAATTATTGCTAATCTTCGGAATAAGCATCGTTTGGTGCTAATTAATGATAACAACTTTGCTGAAGTCTTTTCTATTCAATTAACTCCGATTAACGTATTGATGGTTTTTAGTAGTTTGTTAGTAGCCTTCACTGCACTAATTATGTTGCTTGTGGCCTATACCCCCATGCGCGCTTTGCTGCCAAGAGCCGTAACTGCCGAAAGTAGACAAGAAATATTATTGCTAAATCAACAAGTTGAAGATTTACGGACCAAATTGGAGGTGAAATACTCCAAACAGGAGACATTGAACAAGATATTAGAGGGAAACGAATCGGCCTTCGATTCTACCTCAGTAAGGCCCAATGAATTGAATAAATAATCATTGAAATTAGTATATTTGTAATTATGGCTATGTTTCAAGGCAATTCGGGTAAGAAAGAAAGTCCTGCTTCTTCGCAAGGTATACTTAATATAATTGGACAAGGTACCAAACTTACTGGAGATTTGAGTTCCAATGGCGATATCCGAATAGACGGTGCTATAGAAGGTCAGATTAAAGTATCACAGCGATTGGTTATCGGCAATACTGGAAAGGTTTTGGGTAACATCGAATCCGAGTTTGCTACTGTAGCCGGCCATATTAAAGGCAATGTTGTTGTGAAACAAGTGTTGGAGTTGAAACCCAGCGCCCGAATTGATGGCGATATCATTGCCGGAAAAGTAATCATCGAGGCAGGAGCTCAATTTAATGGTCGTTGTACTATGAATACCGGCACTGCATCTTCTTCAGCGTCACCGGCGGTCTCCAGCAAAACCGAAGAAAAAGCATAAAAGTGATTTTGCCGTTACAGACGCTAAACAGGATTCTACCCATGAGATGAAGAAATCTCGAAAAACTAAAGAATTAGCAGCAGAATCGAGTAGAGATTTTTTGAAATACTCGTCGATGGCCTTTCAGATGATAGGTAGTATTTTGGCTTTTGTATTCATGGGTTATTTTATAGATAATTCCTGGGCTAAGCAGTATTTGGGCTTTCCT
>CAYUNO010000088.1:0-8749 GCA_964446075.1 uncultured Flavobacteriaceae bacterium
ACGATCATTTGTTAGCCATTGCTGATGCGTTTTCAACGTTGGAGGAAAACGCTACTGCCGAAGCATACGAATCTGCATTTAAGCAATATTGCGACTCACAAGCAGTAAAATCGGGCGAATTGTTGCAGCCGTTGCGCTTGGCAGTGAGTGGTTTTGGAGTAGGTGCACCTATATGGGAGATGATAGCTTTGATAGGTAGAGATTACATTGTACCACGCATTCAAAAGGCGGTTACAAAAATTTCATTTCCAAAAGCCTAAACTTATCAGTAAATTCGCCAATTCACTACAATTGTAAATAATCGATAATGAAGGATATTAAACGGTTAAACTTAATCATGGGTTGGGTGGTGTTTGCCATCGCCTTAGTGGTTTACGCGCTCACTTTAGAGTCTAATGTAAGTTTATGGGACTGCGGAGAATTTGCCAGTGCTGCCTACAGACTTCAAGTGGTTCACCCTCCCGGGGCTCCCTTGTTTTTGATGGTAGGCCGATTGTTCTCTTTACTGGCCGGTAGCGATGTTACTGCGGTTGGTTTTTGGATAAACATGCTCAGTGGTGCGGCCAGTGCCGGTTGTGTGATGTTTACCTTTTGGATTACAACTCATTTCGCTGAAAGAATGGTTAGCGAAGACAATGAAAATCGTGCTTTGTTAATCATCGGAGCAGGTTTTGTTGCGGCGTTGACCAATACATTCATTGATAGTTTCTGGTTTAGTGCGGTAGAATCAGAAGTGTATGCGATGAGTTCGTTCTTCACTTCTTTATCTTTCTGGGCTATTCTGCGTTGGTGGAAGCAAGCCGATGAGGTTGGAGCGGATCGTTGGATTGTATTTATTGGATTTTTGGTAGGATTAGCATTGGGTACGCACATGTTGAACTTGCTGGTTATTCCTGCAATTTGCTTGGCGTATTATTTCAGAAAATATACAATCACGCGCAATGGAGTTATCCTTGCTTTAGGATCTTCGGCCTTGGCCTTGGGTTTTGTAATGAAAATTATTTACCCGGGTATTCCTTGGTTATTGGCGAGATTGGATCGTTTGTTCGTAAACGATTTTGGCATGAGTTTTTACAGCGGAACCTATTTCGCTTTGGTATTGGTATTTGCTATCGCTGCTTATTTATTGTGGTACACCAGCAAAAAAGGCAAGGTATTTTTAAACACCTTAGTATTAGCCGCTACGTTTGTAGTGGTGGGTTATTCTTCGTATGCCATGGTGGTAATTCGATCGTTGGCGAATCCCGCTATCGACATGAACAACCCAGAAGACCCATATAAGTTTTACGGTTATATCACTCGTGAACAATACGGTGACCGACCTTTGGCTTACGGTCCGTTTTTTAACGCACCTGAAACCGGTTCCGAATCCAAAGGGAAGCGTTTCTTCAAGGGTAAAGATAAATACGAAGACGGTGGAGAGAATTTCGATTATACCTATCCAGATGAGTATATGACTATATTCCCTCGTATGGGTAAAAGCAATAAGCCCAACGACGATCGTGGTTTTAGAGAGTTTGGTGGAATGGGTGAAGTTCAGAATCGAATTGACGAGTTGCAAAACGAATCTCAGCGCAGAAAATTATCGCCCGATGAACAAGAGGAATTGCAGTATTTGAAGTACGAAAAACCATCCTTTGGTAATAATTTAACGTATTTCTTAAACTATCAGATTCGTTATATGTACCTGCGTTATTTCATGTGGAATTTTGTAGGTAGATTCAACGATCAACAAGCCAACATGGGCAACGAGAGATTTGATGGAAACTGGTACTCCGGTATTCCGTTTATCGATCATTTTGTTGTAGGACCTAACGATGGCATGCCTGAATATTACAAGAATCAGAAAGGAAAGAACGCTTATTTCTTCTTGCCATTGTTCCTTGGAATTTTGGGATTGATGACGCAAGCTAAGAGGAAGAAGTTGGATTTTTGGTTGGTTATGACCCTGTTCTTATTTACAGGTTTATTGATTAATGTGTACATGAATCAGCCGCCCTATGAGCCCCGTGAACGTGATTATGCGTTAGTAGGTTCGTTCCAAACGTTCTGTATTTGGGTTGGTTTGGGTGTTATCGCATTGGCGGAGTTATTACAAAAGAAGTTGAATAACAAATCGGCCTTAGTAGCTACAGCGGCCTCTGTTGTATTGGTGCCGGTGAATATGGCGTATCAAAACTGGGACGATCACGATCGTTCTGGTCGTTATATCGGTATCGACATGGCTAAGAATTTCTTGAATCATTTGGATTCCAATGCCGTGTTGTTCTGTAACGGGGATAATGATACGTATCCGTTGTGGTATGCACAAAATGTGGAAGGTATTCGTACTGATGTAAGAATCATCAACCAAAGTTTGTTGCCAACCGATTGGTATTCAAGTGTTTTATTGCATAAAGTGTACAAGTCGGAGCCGTTGCCTTTAACATTGGATAAGGAAGATTTACAAACTGGAAGTTTTGAAAATGGAATTGTGGTTCACGATTTAGGTACGCATACCAGCGAAGAATTCCAAAATTATTGGGGCGAATTGCGAGTGGATGAGTGTTTCAAAACAGAGCAAAGCCTATCGGATGTAATTGCTAGAATTCGCAAGGAACGCAGGGCTTCTGCAAACTCTGAGCGTCAGTATTTGCATGGCGATAAGGTATTTATTCCTGTAGATAAGCAAGCCGTAATAAAGGCGGGATTGGTATCGTCTAAAGATGCTATCCAAGTGGAAGATACCATCCATTTAGACGTGGGAGGACGATATATATCCAAAGGCGACTTGTTGGTGATGGATTTGATTTCTCAGAATGCCAAAACCGGATGGAAACGCCCAATTTATTTCACAAGCGTTAGCGGATTGGATTTTTATGATTTGAACAACTACCTACAATTGGAGGGATTGGTATACAAGTTTGTACCAATTAAAGGTGGTCAAGCGGGTCGTGAGCCTTTGCGCATGGATGAAGATAAGTTATTTGAAAATTTGGTAAAGAATTATAGATATTATGGGATGAAGGAGAAGAAAAACTTCTTCTTGGATGAGAAGGCATCGTATGTACCAAATGATTATATCAAGTGGGGATTGTATTATGCTAAAGCTTCTTATGCCCATATCGACCAATTCAAGCGTATTCAAGAGGCGGTGAATAAAGGCGAAATTAAAACTACTTCTACGCGTGCTGAAGTATTGAAAATGGGTGCTAATATTGGCAGTCATGCTACCGTAGGCGATTACTTGACTTACGAGGCAGGTCAATTGGAAACTTATAAATCCAAGGGTGTAGAGGCATTGCGTAAGATGTTGGTAGAGATACCTTCTACGGTGATGCAAATGCGCAGAGACATGAAGGCCGAATATGCGATGGCTTTCTTGGATTTGGGTGCAGAGAAAGATGCCAAACAGATGTTGGATGATTGCGTTAAGGATTGTATTGAATACGGTACGTATTTCCAGCGTTGGGATGATCAAATGTTTGGAATGCGTGAGGTTCAAATTTCTAGAGAGATCTTAGAACAAGCCATTCAGAAGTGCGAAGGTGCAGGGAAAGCCGATTGGGCAAAAGAGATCAAAACAAAAGCATCCGGAGTTTTGTAACGGATTATAAATAACTAAATTTAAAAGAAGGTAGGTCCTTGGGCCTACCTTTTTTCGCACTATGGAGAAAATAAAAAGAGATACATTCGTATACGGAATTAAGCCGGTAATGGAGGCTTTGGAGGCGGGTAAAACCATTGATAAGGCATGGTTGATGGAAGGGCATTTGCAGGGTCAGTTGTTGGAGGTAATGAAATTATTCAGGGCCAACAATGTGATATGGAAATCGGTACCCAATGAGCGCCTAAACCATTTGGTAAAAGGAAACCACCAAGGCGTAATTGTGGCGATTTCAGCGGTAGAATTCGCTAGTTTGGAAAATGTTATTGCCGATGCCTATGAAAAGGGGGAGGACCCCTTTATTTTGGTTTTGGATGGGGTAACCGACGTGCGAAATTTTGGTGCAATTGCCAGAACGGCAGCTTGTGCAGGGGTTCATGCAATTTTAGTTCCAGAAAAAGGATCGGCGCCATTGAGTTCGGATGCGGTTCGTACATCGGCTGGAGCTTTGTTAAAAGTACCTGTTTGCAGAACCCAATCCTTGTATCATTCCATCAAGCAATTAAAGAATTCGGGATTGAAAATTGTGGGTTCTACGGAGAAAACCACGGATAGTTTGTACGATGCGGATTTAAGTGGCCCGGTTGCTGTTATCATGGGATCGGAGGAGACAGGTTTGAGCGCCGATACCTGGAAGCAGTGCGATGCATTGGTGAAAATTCCTTTATCGCCCAAAGGGGTTGGTAGTTTGAATGTATCTGTGGCAACAGGTTTGGTAACCTACGAAGTATTGCGCACTCGGATTAGTCAAGAATAATTGCATTGATTTTGGTTTAGGTTAATATTGCTATTGGAAATACGGTTTAATATTTAGAGTTAATAGATGTATTAATTATCCGATAAATGAGCACTGAGAATCAACCCATAGCTATGTTGGATCTGGTAGGACAGTATCGGCGATTACAGCCTGAAATTGACGCTGCTATTGCTTCGGTGTTACAGGCGGGTGATTTTATCCAAGGTAAATCGGTAAAACAATTTGAGACGGATTTAGCTGATTATTTATCGGTAAAGCATGTAGTTTCTTGTGGTAATGGAACGGATGCCTTGCAACTGGCATTTATGGCTTTGAAGTTACCCAAGGGAAGTGAGGTTATTATTCCTTCCTTTGCGTATGCGGCGTTGGCGGAGGTGGTGTTGCTGTTGGATTTAGTTCCGGTTTACGTTGATGTTGATGCTCACGATTTTACCATGAAGGTGGAAGAAATTGAGCAACATATAACGCCTAAGACCAAGGTTATTGCGCCGGTGCATCTGTTTGGTAGATTGGCCAATATGGACGGAATCATGTCCATAGCCCAAAAATACAATTTGCATGTAATTGAAGATGCCGCTCAGGCAATTGGCGCATATTATAGCGGAGAGAGGTTCCGTGGTTTCGCAGGAACTATTGGCACAGTGGGTACCACTTCGTTTTTCCCATCCAAGAATTTAGGATGTTTTGGGGATGGCGGTGCGGTATTTTGTAACGATACTGGGTTGGCTGGGGATATAAGACAATTAGCTAATCACGGTCAAAGCACGAAATATATTCACGATGTAGTAGGTATTAACTCTCGATTGGACACGCTGCAGGCGGCGGTTTTGCGGGTTAAATTGAACTATTTAAATGAGTTTAGTTTCAACCGCATTAAAATTGCATTAAATTATTGTTCTCAATTAAGAGATTTGGAAGTAATGGGACAGATACGGTTGCCATTAAACGAGGTGGAAAGCACAGGTTTATCAGATTTACAGGGGTTTGATAATTTAGTTAAAAGGACACCGCAGGACGAAATGGCAGGTGGGTCTTCGTCTTTGTTGAGTTGGCATGTTTTCCATCAATTTACATTGCAAGTACTTGCATACGAAAAAAGAGATGCTCTTCGTCAATTTCTATTAGACCGAGGTATCTCAACCATGGTATATTATCCATTACCTTTGCACCGCCAAAACGCGTACTATCAGGAAGTGGCTTTACCGGAGACAGAAAGAATATGTAAATCGGTGTTGAGTATTCCTATTTGTCCTGAATTAGGCGAAAACGAGCAACAGAGAATAATTACAAGTATCAAAGATTTTTTTAAATCCCTATAAAAAGAATTATATCCCCAGCATGAAAATAGCAGTTGTAGGTACCGGTTATGTAGGTTTGGTGAGCGGAACATGTTTCGCAGAGACAGGAAATGATGTCATTTGCGTAGACATCGATCAACGAAAGGTTGATATGTTATCCTCGGGTCAGATTACCATTTTCGAACCCGGTTTAGAGATATTATTTAAGCGCAATTTGAAAGAGGGTAGACTAACGTTTACCAACAATTTGGAGGAGGCGATTAAGGACAGTTTGGTAATATTTTTGGCGTTGCCCACCCCTCCAGGCGAAGGAGGAGCTGCAGATCTGAAGTACGTTTTAGGCGTAGCGGATCATTTGGGCAAAATCATGACGGATTACAAGGTGATTGTAGATAAGAGTACAGTGCCTGTGGGAACAGCGGATAAGGTTCATGCGGCGATTGCGGCCAATTATAAGGGTGAGTTTGACGTGGTGAGCAATCCCGAGTTTTTGCGGGAAGGCGTTGCTGTGGATGATTTTATGAAACCAGATCGTGTGGTGATTGGAGCGTCTTCGGCGCGTGCCTTTGAAGTGATGGACGAATTGTACGCGCCCTACGTTAGACAAGGTAATCCTGTGATGCATATGGATACACGGAGTGCGGAACTTACCAAGTATGCCGCGAACAGCTTCTTAGCTACCAAGATTTCATTTATGAACGAAATTGCTCGTTTGTGCGAATTGTTGGGTGCCGATGTAGACATGGTTCGTAAAGGTGTAGGTTCTGACGATAGAATTGGAAAGCGCTTTTTATTCCCAGGAATAGGCTACGGTGGAAGTTGTTTCCCCAAAGATGTTCAGGCTTTGGTACACAGTGCTTCTGAGGTGAATTACGATTTCAAAATTTTGAAGGCGGTAGAGGCGGTAAATTATGATCAGAAAAAGATTATGATGCCCAAAATCGATGCCCGTTTTCCTTCGGTAGCTGGTAAGACAGTGGCTATGTGGGGGTTAGCATTTAAACCCAATACAGACGATATCCGTGAAGCACCAGCATTGGAGTTGATAGACGAATTATTAAAACGAGGAGCTAAAGTACGGGCTTTTGATCCTGAAGCCATGCCCAATGTTCAGCGGTTATTAGGGGATACCATTGTATTTGCCGATTCAATGTATCATGCCTTGGAAGGTTCAGACTTCTTAATTGTTGCTACGGAATGGCCCGAATTTAGAACTCCGGATTTCGGTAAAATTGAAACATTGTTATCGGAAAAGGTTATTTTCGACGGTCGGAATGTGTTTGATTTAGAGACCATGGAGAAAAAGGGATTTGAATACTACAGCATAGGCCGAAAAGATATTAAATAATGAAAAAAGAACGCGTATTGATTACCGGTGCAGCCGGTTTTTTAGGAAGTCATCTTAGCGAACGATTTATAAAGGAAGGTTTCCATGTAATTGGTATGGACAACCTTATTACCGGTGATTTGCGTAATATCGAACACCTGTTTGGAAAAGAGGATTTTGAGTTTCACCACCACGATGTAAGCAAGTTTGTTCATGTGCCGGGTGAATTAAAGTATATCCTTCATTTTGCTTCACCGGCTAGCCCCATCGATTATTTGAAAATTCCTATTCAAACATTGAAAGTAGGATCTTTAGGTACCCACAATTTATTGGGTTTGGCGATGGCAAAAAAAGCTAGAATCTTGGTTGCGAGTACTTCTGAAGTTTATGGTGATCCAACGGTTCACCCTCAAACCGAAGACTATTGGGGGAATGTAAACCCGGTAGGTCCGCGAGGCGTATACGATGAAGCCAAGCGATTCCAGGAAGCAATGACGATGGCTTACCATACTTACCATGGATTAGAGACCAGAATTGTGAGGATATTTAATACGTATGGTCCTCGTATGCGACTGAATGATGGTAGAGTTTTACCCGCATTTATGGGACAGGCATTGCGCGGTGAAGATCTTACGGTATTTGGCGATGGATCTCAAACCCGGAGTTTCTGTTTTGTAGATGATTTGGTGGAAGGTATTTATCGTTTGTTATTGAGCGACTGCCCCGATCCAGTAAACATCGGTAATCCCAATGAAATTACTATTGGCCAGTTTGCGGAAGAAATTATCAAACTTACAGGTACGGATCAAAAAGTGATTTATAAGCCGTTGCCAACAGACGATCCTAAGCAACGTCAACCTAACATTGACAAAGCAAGAGCCGTATTGGGTTGGGAGCCAAAAGTAGACCGCAGTGAGGGACTTCGCATTACCTGGGAATACTTCAAATCCTTACCTACTGAAAGACTTTACGAAGAAGCGCACCACCGCGATTTCGTGAAATAGGTTAATTAAAATTACTATTTGTATTCTTTTCCTTGTTTCCCCCTAATTTCTAGGGGTTAATGGTGTTGTTGTTTTCCATTGGTATATAATTTCCAAGTAGTATAAATTGATTTTTCGAGTTTGTTTTGTCTACTAAAATCTACTTTTTCCTAATATATATTCAATCAAACCTGAGTTTTTATTAATAATTATCAAGAAGTAGAATAATCAAATTTAAATTTGGGTTGATATAATTTAATTGATGAAAAATATCTTTCTAACCCTGTTTGTTTTTTACATTTTCGTAACGGGAAACGCTCAAAATATCACTAAAATCCATGTCGCAGGTGCTGCAGTGAGCACATCTTTATTAAGTCCAGTTATTAAGCCTGCAACAAGTTTTTACCCTATGGTTACGAATCCAGCGTCACCTATTTCTAAGGACGTTGAAATACATTATTCAGGTCTTGCATCAGGTGATTCTATTGTAGTTTGGGCCGATGTTACTGGTGTTCAGGGGAGAAATAGTTCTATTTCTTCTTCTTGGTTCACCATTCCAAGAAAGCCATCTTCACCTTCCACTTGGTCTAACGGGCAGGGAACCTATGGTTTCACAGTTTCAAATGCGTCCGATTCTATAGTTTTTCAATTTAGATTTACATCTACTCCTACCACGGCTGTAAATATTTATGTTGGCGTAAAAAGAAATAGTTCAACTACCTTATTGAGTAATCGACC
>CAYUNO010000089.1:0-4171 GCA_964446075.1 uncultured Flavobacteriaceae bacterium
TTCACTTGCAATCTCAAAATGCAAGTATTGCTGGCGACATTTTATATAAATCCGAAATACCGTATTTATCGAAAATAAAAAAGAAGCTCCACGGTGAAGACACCCCTCTAATTCAACGTTTTGCTTTGCATGCGCGTGAATTAGAATTATTGGACCTAGACCAAACTCCATTGAAAATTATTGCAGACTATCCAAAGGATTTCGCTGTTTTCTTGAAGTTATTGAACAAATACGATCTTTAGTAATCTTCCCGCAACGTAATATAATACTATAGTTTCATCTGTATTTTGTGTGCCTGTGATTAATTTTTTCGTGTAAATGCAAGTTCCAAAAAGTAGCGAATTAAGAAATCTAACCGCCAAACATGCCGGCGGAATGAGAAAGAAACTGCGTAAGTTAAAACAACGACCACCAAAAAATCTGGATGAGACCTTTGAGTTCTTACACGAAGAAGCATTTGATCAAATAAGTTGCTTAGACTGCGCTAATTGTTGTAAGACTACATCTCCCATGGTATTTGAAAAAGACATTGAGCGATTGGCGCAACGATTAAAAATAAAACCAGGAGAATTTGTAGAGCGTTATTTGTATTTGGATACGGATGGTATTTACGCAATGAAATCAACTCCCTGCCCTTTTTTGGGAGAGGATAATTATTGCTCCGTTTACGATGACAGACCCAAAGCATGCAGAGAATTCCCGCATACTAATCATCGAAAAATGCATACGGTTTTGCATTTAGCTGAAAAAAACATTGAAATCTGTCCCGCAGTTTATGCCATCGTCCAAAAAATCAACGCTTAATCCTTAACGGAATCCGATAAATTCCATCTTACATTGACCTATATCGGGTTATATTTGCGTTTCTTTTCAAAGCTGAAATGCAACACATTCGTAACTTCTGTATTATCGCACACATCGACCACGGGAAAAGCACATTAGCTGACCGACTGTTGGAGTATACCAAAACTGTTTCTGCCAGAGATCTTCAAAATCAGGTTTTGGATGATATGGATTTGGAACGTGAACGTGGTATTACAATCAAAAGTCATGCTATTCAAATGAACTACGAATTGGATGGTCAACAATATGTATTAAACTTAATTGACACTCCGGGCCACGTTGATTTTAGTTATGAAGTAAGTAGAAGTATTGCAGCATGTGAAGGGGCGTTGCTTATTGTTGATTCAAGCCAAGGAATTGAAGCTCAAACTATTAGCAATTTATTCATGGCATTAGAACACGACTTGGAAATTATTCCAGTGTTGAATAAAATTGATCTGCCCGGGTCTATGCCGGAGGAAGTAAAAGACGAAATTGTAGATTTATTGGGTTGCGATAGAGATGGAATTATCCCTGCTTCTGGTAAAACCGGATTGGGTGTGTACGACATTTTGAGGGCAATCATCGAACGGATTCCTCCACCAAAAGGAGATCCGGAAAAACCATTAAAAGCCTTGATTTTTGATTCGGTTTTTAACCCATTCCGTGGAATTATTGCTTATTACCGGGTAATGGATGGAGTATTAAAAACCAATCAGCATGTAAAATTCATGTATTCCGGGGCAGATTACCATGCAGACGAAATCGGTATCTTAAAATTGGATTTAAATCCAAGAAAAGAAATTAGAGCCGGTGATGTAGGATATATTATCTCTGGAATCAAAGATGCGCGTGAAGTAAAAGTAGGTGATACTATCACGGACTTCGCACACCCCGCTCAGGATTCAATCCAAGGTTTTGAGGATGTGAAACCCATGGTTTTTGCCGGTTTATATCCTGTTGACACCGAAGATTACGAAGAATTACGTGAAGCAATGGGCAAGCTTCAATTAAACGATGCGTCCATTGTATTCGAGCCTGAAAGTTCTGCCGCACTTGGTTTTGGATTCCGTTGTGGATTCTTGGGTATGCTGCATTTGGAAATCATCCAAGAGCGATTGGAACGAGAATTCAATATGACTGTTATTACCACAGTTCCAAACGTAAGTTATATCGCGTACTCAATGAAGGGGGAGGTAATACCAGTAAACAATCCATCGGACTTACCCCCACCTGAGAAAATTGATTACGTAGAAGAACCCTATATTAAAGCATCCGTAATTACCAAGGCCGATTATGTTGGACCCGTTATGAGTTTATGTTTGGATAAACGTGGTATTTTAATGAACCAAGTGTATCTAACATCGGACCGCGTTGAACTGGTTTTTGAAATGCCGTTGGCTGAAATTGTATTTGATTTTTATGATCGATTAAAGACCATTTCCAAAGGATATGCTAGTTTCGACTATCACCCTATTGGCTACAAAGAAAGCAAGTTGGTAAAAATGGACATCTTGTTGAATGCAAAACAAGTGGATGCATTGAGCGCAATTATTCATAAAGACAATGCCTTCGATTTAGGAAAGAAAATCTGCAAGAAATTAAAAGACTTAATTCCTAAACAACAATTTGAAATTGCCATTCAAGCAGGTGTTGGCGCTAAAATTATTGCTCGCGAAACGATCAGCGCTTTACGAAAAGACGTAACAGCTAAGTGTTATGGTGGTGATATTTCTCGTAAGCGAAAATTGTTAGAAAAGCAAAAAGCTGGTAAAAAACGCATGCGCTCCGTGGGTAATGTCGATATTCCCCAAAGCGCCTTCATGGCGGTACTAAAGCTTAACGATTAAGCTAACTTTGGTAGGAGTATGAAATATTCCTACCTGAATTCAGATCTTACAGAAGAAGATATTGCTGTGCTGCAGTTGTCGCTTTGCGACGGCATTGGCCCAAAACTATCCTATCAATTATTAGAACAATTTGGCGGAGCCTTGGAGATTTTCAAAATTTCCAAGAAACTTCATGGGGCAATGCCCAGTAGTTTATCTGGGCTAAGCCCAGATAAATTACTCCAACTGCAGCACGGCGCATCCTTCACCGAAGCCATTGACCTTCTAAAAATTCACCAAAAACTCCGCATCAACATGGTGAATATCCATCAGCCGAATTACCCCTATCGGATTAAAGAACACCATGGAGCGCCCCTAGTATTATTTTACTTGGGATCATCCCAATGGAATCCAACTCATTCTATCGCCATTGTGGGAACAAGAAAACCAACCCAACGCGGACTTTCAATCACCCAAGAAATACTAACTAACCTATCAACCTCAATTACAGCACCTTGGATGACGGTTAGCGGCTTGGCCCTAGGAATTGATGCCAGTTCTCACAAAACTTCAGTTCAATTAAAAATCCCAAATTTTGGCGTAGTAGCTCATGGATTAGAGCAAATTTATCCCAGACACCATTATCGGCTAACTCAAGAAATGATAGAACAAGGTGGTGCCGTTATCTCTGAACATCCCGCTTATACTAAAATGCATCCCACTCTTTTCCCAAGAAGGAACCGCTTAATTGCTGCACTTTGCGATGCCTTAGTCATCATTGAAAGTGGAATTACAGGCGGCAGTATGGTTACTGCAGGTATCGCCTGTCATCTAAATAAAGAAGTATTCGCCGTGCCTGGACATCCAAAAGACGCTAATAGTGTGGGATGTAATTCATTAATTCAAGAATGCATGGCTAATCTGTGTATATCCGCAGACGATATAATAAACAAAATGAATTGGAAAAATCAACCAAATTCCATTCCCGCATTAATTATTAATTCATCTACAAAAAATGACAATAACTCACAAGTAATTCAAAAATATCCAGCTAAAACCACGGATAGAGTGCAATATCATCTCGCAGAGGCACCTAAGAACGTATCCCCATTTCTAGTTCCTAATGAAATACAAAGCGCAAATCCCAACCAATCCCGCCTTCACCCTCAACAGATTAAAACAAATTCTTTTCCAACACTCACCAAACCACAACAGCAAGTCCTAGAAATAATTGATTCCGGTAAATCGCGAATGCAAGATTTAACCACCGCCCTACCCTTTTGGTCTACCGCCGAATTAGTTTCCGTTATTAGCCAACTTCAAATAAATGGACTAATCGTCCGTGAAAACTCCCAACAATTCAAACGAGTTTAGAAAACTACTTCTTCTTTCCCTTGGTATTCGCTGCAGCACGTTGCTGAGACATTTTCATAGCCTCTTCCATTCGCTGTTGAAACTTAGATTTAGTTACCGGCTTTTTACGGTTTTCTGCAATCTGAGCATGCAACTTGGTATCGTCA
>CAYUNO010000089.1:4181-8746 GCA_964446075.1 uncultured Flavobacteriaceae bacterium
GTCAACCGTTCTGCGAATCACCCACTGTTGTCCGAAAGTAATCATGTTACTCACAAAATAGTACCACGTTAAACCACTGGCATAATCGTTCAACACACCTAAGAATATAATCGGCATGATATACCCAATGTATTTCATCTGACCCGTTACTCCGGAGATCTGATTGTTTAAATGCGTGTAAATCAACGTAGATACCGTCATCAATATCGTGAAGAAACTCACGTGATCTCCATAAAACGGGATGTTAAACCCTATACTTGGACCATCGTATTGACTCAAATCCATTGCCCACAAGAATGACTTCTGTCTTAACTCAAATGCATTTGGGAAAAACTGGAACATCGCAAATAAAATAGGCAACTGAAGTAACATCGGTACACAACCACTCAACGGAGACACCCCTGCTTTGCGGTATAATGCCATGTTCTCCGACTGCATTTTTTGCATATCGTTGCCATGCTTCTCTTTAATTTCATCCAATTCAGGCTTAAGAATTCTCATTTTGGCCGTAGAGATATACGACTTGTAAACCAACGGCAATAAAGCAGTCTTAATAATTACCGTTAATAACAAAATAATGATTCCCATGGAACCAATAATGCCATCCAATGCATGGAATACCGGCACCACCACATATCGATTTACCCAACCAAATATCCCCCAACCCATTGGAATGATGCGTTGTAATTGGTGATTTTCTACGCCCAACTTGGCATCCTGCATAGTATAATACTGGTTGGGACCAAAATAATAGGATAAATCGTAAACCTTTTCAGACTCGCGCTCGTAGTCTAAATACAGTTCCGCAGACATCGACTTAATCTTCCCTGTTTCCAGTTGGCGATTTTCAGGAATTGCAGTCCAAGCCAGTTTTGCATCGGTAGAAAAACCGTCCTTGGCCAACATCACGGATGAAAAATATTGCTGTTTAAAAGCAACCCATTGTACTTTATTCTTTAATACCTCTTCCCCTTCCGATGCTTCCGATAATTTATCGGGGTCTTCTCCCATCAATTTATAAGCAACAGTGGAGTTTTGGTTTTCCCACTTGAAATCACGCTCTTGCTTATGCAATTGAGCATTCCACTCCAAACGAACTCCGGAATTTCTCGCCTTTACTAATTTATCTACACCAACCAATTTTAGTTGAGAATACACCTCAAAACCTTCTGAGTCAAGTCGATAAGTTAAATCAATATGTTGCAATGAGTCTCCCAAACGCAATCGAACCATATTGGCCGATTTTTCTTCCACTTTCCAAACAAAATCAGAAGACTTTAGCGGCCCATTGGATGTGAAGAGTTCAAAAAACCAACGATTGGAATTAGGCTCTAACAATTCTAATTTAGAACTGTCCGAACGTTTATAATTATTTAAGGTCACTCTTCCAATTCCAGCTCCTCGAGTTTGAACGCCAACAGTTATTTCCTTGTTAGCAATGCTAATTTCTTGGTTGTTCCCAGTTATTTGACCCGCAAATGACCCGATAGAACCCACCAAAGTAGAATCCAACGATGTGGATTCTTTGCTACTATTACCATTAGCTTGATTTTCATCTTCTGCTTTTTTCTGTTCAGCTTCCACCGTTTTTTGCTTAACTAAAGCAATACTATCCTGTTGCGCTTGGGCTCTCAATTCAGCATCCGTAGGCGCTGTGTACCAATAATAACCAGTTAGAATTAGAAAAATAAGCGAAAAGCCAATAATTGAATTACGATCCATAAAGTGCGCGAAGTTACAGAAAATATAAAAGCAAAATGCATGCTTTTAGCGCTGCATTTGTAGGTTTAATTACAAATTACCCACTGATTTCTTTGGGTTATAAAAATATAATTTCCAAACCTTTAAATATTTATTCAAACTCCCTTGGAGATGGCCGATAGAAAGTGTATTTTTGCAACCTGAAATAACACGATGGCCAACTTAGGTAAAATTTCACAAATCATTGGTCCTGTGGTGGATGTAAGCTTTAACGAACCCGGGTCCAGACTACCAAAAATTTACAATTCCCTTCATGTTAAGAAGGACAACAACCAAACGCTCGTACTAGAGGTACAACAGCACTTAGGCGAAAACATTGTACGTACCATTGCGATGGACGGTACCGATGGTTTACGCAGAGGGATGGAAGTGGCAGATACTGGTGATGCAATCCGTATGCCTATCGGCGAAGAAATTCGCGGTAGATTATTAAATGTAGTAGGTGAAGCAATTGACGGTATGTCAACTTTATCAACTGACAACGGAAGATCTATCCACCAGCCAGCACCAACATTTGACAATCTGTCTACATCTACAGAACCTTTGTACACGGGTATTAAGGTTATCGATCTTTTGGAACCTTATGCAAAAGGAGGTAAAATTGGGTTGTTCGGTGGAGCCGGTGTAGGTAAAACAGTATTGATCATGGAGTTAATCAACAACATCGCAAAAGCATACAGTGGTATGTCTGTATTTGCAGGTGTAGGTGAAAGAACTCGTGAAGGAAATGATTTATTGCGTGAGATGATTGAGTCTGGCGTTATTAAATATGGTGAGAAATTTGTTCATAGCATGGAAAAAGGTGGCTGGGATTTAGCTGCTGTTGACATGGACGAACTAAAGAAATCACAAGCAACCTTAGTATTTGGTCAGATGAACGAGCCTCCAGGAGCACGTGCTCGTGTTGCTCTGAGCGGTTTGTCCGTTGCCGAATATTTCCGTGATGGCGATGGTACCGGTGCCGGAAAAGATATTCTTTTCTTTATTGATAATATCTTCCGTTTCACACAGGCGGGATCTGAAGTATCAGCGTTATTAGGTCGTATGCCTTCTGCAGTAGGTTATCAACCAACTCTTGCTACCGAAATGGGTGTAATGCAAGAACGTATTACTTCAACTACACGCGGTTCAATTACATCTGTACAGGCTGTTTATGTGCCTGCGGATGACTTAACTGACCCTGCTCCTGCAACTACCTTCGCTCACTTAGATGCTACAACTGTATTAAGCAGAAAGATTGCCGAATTAGGTATTTATCCTGCGGTGGATCCTTTGGATTCTACAAGTAGAATTCTACGTGAAGAAATTTTAGGTAAAGAACATTACGGATGCGCTCAACGCGTAAAACAATTATTGCAACGATATAAAGAACTTCAGGATATTATCGCCATCTTAGGTATGGATGAATTGAGTGAAGAAGATAAGTTGGTTGTACACAGAGCTCGTCGTGTTCAACGATTCTTGTCTCAGCCTTTCCACGTAGCAGAACAGTTCACTGGTATCCCTGGTGTATTAGTAGATATCAAAGAAACCATTAAAGGATTTAATATGATCATGAATGGTGAAGTTGATGAATACCCAGAAGCTGCCTTTAACTTAGTAGGTAACATCGAAGATGCTATCGAAAAAGGCAAGAAAATGCTAGAAGAAGCTGCTGCATAATTCTAAAATATCTGTTAGATGCAAGTAGAAATTTTAACACCAGATACTACCCTATTTTCGGGAGAAGCTACGTTGGTAACACTTCCAGGTACCAATGGTAGTTTTCAGATCATGACTAACCACGCTCCAATTATCGCCAACCTAAAGGCTGGGAAATTAGAAATCAAAGGAAAGGAAACCACCGAGTCATTCGATATCAAGGGAGGCTTAGTAGAAGTAGTTTCTAACAAAGTGATCGTTCTGGTTTAATCCATTATTAAACTCATGAAAAAGCCGGTTTGGAAATCCAAACCGGCTTTTTTGTTTCTTTATACAATTACATGCTGCCATTTGTCGGTGTTTATGTTTATTTTGTCTAAGTATTTTTAATTTTCATGGAACAATAGAAAACCAAACACCCCCACAAAACAAACATAAATCATTGATTATATGCAATTTAAAACAAATTGCTACCCATGCCCATTTGTTTTTGTGTAATTATTTAATTAAAAAATTAAACAAAATAATTTGCACAACCCTAAACAAAAGTCGATTTTTGTTAAAGCTATGAGCAACAACATTAAACAAACCGAATTCGATTGCATGATTAAAGGCGAATTATTCCCTTTACGTAATTATGCATTATCTCTTACACACAACATGGAGGAGACTAAAGACTTGGTGCAAGAAACCGTGTTAAAAGCTTATCGCTACAAAGAGAAATTTCAGGAAGGCACCAACCTCAGAGGTTGGCTATATACTATCCTAAAAAATAGTTTCATCAATAACTATCGCAGGGATTCTAAACGCAATACGTTTTTAGACTCTACGGAGAATACTTATTTCCTAGATCTCCCTTCGCATAGAACAGAAAATGAGGCTGAATTGAAGTTTATTCGCAGAGATTTAGAAAATGCCGTAGATGCATTGCCCATGGAATTAAAGGTAACCTTTACTTTAAATGCCGAAGGTTTTAAATACCACGAAATCGCAGAACAACTTCAAATTCCTATCGGTACTGTGAAAACAAGAATATTTGTAGCTAGAAGAATTCTTCGAAATAAACTTCAGGACTACGGCAAGGCATTTGGATACCAATCAGCCTAATATTATTACTTCTAAATTTTCAGGATTACTCACCTATTCCTAAAATCAAAGAATAA
>CAYUNO010000090.1:0-8726 GCA_964446075.1 uncultured Flavobacteriaceae bacterium
GTTTTCTTTTTATACATTAAATGCCTTTGTTTCATACATCTTAATTTTGTAGCACGCATTTTCTAATAAATTGACTTTAATTTTAAATTATATCGAGGAATTTTCAGCAGTTTTAGCATTACTCTGTGTTTTATTGGCTGCCATAAATCATGTACTTAATTGGCCGGTAGCTATGCTGAGTTCTTTGGGTTACATACTTGTATTCTATCAATCACAACTTTATTCCGATGCATTTTTAAATATTGTTTTTTTGATTTTTCAATCATACGGTTGGCTTACGTGGCGCAATTCAGCCCAATCTGTACCGAGTTCGATGAATAGAAAAACGGTATTTCAATTAATTTTGGTATTGGGATTAATTTATTGGCCTTGGGTTGTATTTATTACTCAATACCTACCACATATTCCTCAATGGCTTTTTGGTGATTCTGCGGGTACTCTTTTGCCACCAAAATATCCCTGGTTGGATGCTGCTTTAATGTTATTGAGCGTTTTAGCGCTAATTATGCAATCTAAACGCTGGATAGAACATTGGTATCTTTGGATTTTGGTAGATTTATTTTACGTTCCCATTTATTATTTATCGGGCAACTCAATTACATCGGCCTTGTATTTTATTTATATTGGTTTAGCTGTTTTTGGCTATTACCAATGGCTGCGTATTAAGAATCAGCATCGTCCGGCATATACATTAGAGAACTAAAATTTTCGGGCAGCAATATTTCGTTAGCTGTTTCTAATAATTGTCCTGTAGTTACATTTCTAATAGATTGAACTGTTTCCTGAATCGGTTGTATGTAGCCTTTTTTAATCAGACTTTGTCCCATGTGAATCATCAAACCTGCTCTACTTTCGTTGGAAACTATTAGTTGTCCGATGTATTGATTTTTTGCTCTTGACAGTTGTACGGAACCTAAAGACTTCTTACGAAGCTTTTCTAATTCTTTGAAAATTAAGGAAACCGATTTGTAAATGTACTTCGGTTCGCTGCCAACAAAACAATGGAATAGACCAACCTCATCGAAAGTAGCATATCCACTTTCAACATTGTAAGTATATCCATATTTTTCTCGGATTGCCAAATTCAACCGTGAGTTCATCGAGGGTCCACCCAATAAGTGATTGAGTAATAATAACGACCAACGCTTATGATTTTGTAACTCATAGGCATAGCATCCTATCATGGCATAGGCTTGATTAAACTCGGTTTTTTTCTCTAAAGTAAATGGATCTATTTTTCGGAAAGGTTGCGATGCAATAGGTGAAGCACTTGTTAAAGGGGTTGAACTTGCAGGAAGAAATTTTTCTAAAGTACTGATAACTCGTTCTATAGAAATATTACCCACTACCGAAAATACCATATTTTGGAATTGGTAGTGCTTCTTAATGAAGTTTAACAAATCCGATTGTTCAATTTTATTAACGCTTTCGGGTGTACCCAGAATATTATGTGCTAAGGGATGATCTCCAAATATTCGTTCTTGAAATTCGTCATAAATATTTTCTTCTGGAGTATCCAAATACATGTTTATCTCGTCAATTATTACCTTCTTTTCCTTAACCAATTCTTGTGGCGGAATCGTAGATCGAAACACAACATCACAGAGTATGTCGATTAATTTGCTGTAATGACTGGAAGTACTGGTTCCATAAATACTGGTTAAATCTTTGGTAGTAAACGCATTAATTTCACCTCCCACACTTTCCATTCGGTTTAATACGTGGATGGTTTTTCGGGTGGTTGTACCTTTAAAAAGCATGTGTTCAAGGCAATGAGCCAAGCCCGGTAAATGTTCATCGTCTTTGCTGCCGGCATTGATAGTAAAACCAGCATGAAATAATTGGGTGCCTTTTACTCTTAGGTAGGCAATTCGTAAGCCGTTAGGTAAACTTATTATCTGATAGGGGTTTCCTTTTGTGGAAGCTTGCATTTACACACAAAAATACCTTGGATATTCTGTATTTTTGTACAAACATGTTAACGGATACTACGGCGGCCTTGGTGGCCAATATTGAGGCGGGTTTATATAAAAATGTTGTAATCACAACGCACCACAAACCGGATGGAGATGCTATGGGATCTTCGTTAGGATTGTGTGGGTTTTTGCGTACGAAAATTGATACAGTTAGCGTTGTCACACCTACCGATTACTCGGAGAATTTGTTTTGGTTACCCGGAAATGGAGAAGTTATTGAATGGGAACGAAATGAAACTGAGGCCAAAGCCCTTGTTGAATCCGCTGATTTAATATTTTGTTTGGATTTTAATCGATTGTCTAGGATTAATCAAATGGGTGAACTAATAGCCCAATTGACCTGCGATAAAGTGATGATAGACCATCATTTAGAGCCCGAAGGATTTGAGAAATTCACTTTTTGGAATTCTCGTGCATCCTCTACTTGCGAATTGGTGTATCGTTGGATTGAACATTATTTTGGATCGGTTCATGTGGATGCAAACACAGCTACTTGTTTGTACACCGGATTAATGACAGATACAGGTAATTTTCAACATAACAATACCACCCCCGACACCTTAAGATTAGCTGCGGATTTAATGGAATTAGGCGCAAATCATTTGGATATTCACGCAAGGATTTACGATGTATTTAGCGTTAGTAGAAGTAGATTATTTGGTTACTCGTTGTACAAAAAGATGGAAGTAATTCCCGAATGTAGAACGGCATTGATTTATCTATCGGCCCATGAATTAAAAGAATTTGATGTTAAAACCGGCGATACTGAAGGGTTAGTAAACTTTGGTTTGGGTTTGAAAGATATCGTATTAAGCGTTTTGATAATTGATAGAACAGAACGAGTGAAAATGTCGTTTAGAAGTAAAGGTAATTTTGCTGTTAATGAATTTTCCGGAAAATATTTTCATGGTGGCGGACATAAAAATGCCGCTGGCGGACAAAGTGAAGATACGTTGGAAAATACTGTTGCATTATTTAAAGAGAAAATTCAATTGTATAAAGATGAATTACAAGCTATTTAGATCAATTCAGATTGCTAGTATTGGAATAATTGCTATGGTATTACTGTGGCAATTATCGGCATGCAATTCAAACAAAAAAACCTCAAGCGGAACCGAATATAAATTTATTCAGGGCAAGGAATTAGATAGCATGTACGGTCCAAACCACATGATCCTGATGAAGCATTTGGTTTTAGGTCCAGGAGGTGACACACTTCAAAACGGCTTTGCTTCTGATTCTCTAGAGGAAATTCCTTATCCTGTAGCTGCAAATTCGGATATTAAAGAAGTATTGCAAAAAATGTCGCCCGAAAGCACGGTTGAAATCTACATTCCTACCGATTCATTAAAGTTGAGAATGCCAGGAAATCCTAAGATTGAAGCATTGGAAAGCGGCAAGCGGGTCACTTTTTTGATTAAGGTATTTAAAGTTCTAGATTTCGCTGAGTACGATACTTACCGCAATACGAAAATGTTAACCCGAATCATGGCCGAAAATAAATTCATCGATAATTATGCGGCTAATCACGGTGGAGGTTGGTTGTTGGACTCAAGCAGGATGATTAAATTCAGAATAAGTTCCAGTAATGTGACGGCTCAAAACAAATCGATAGAGTATTTAAAAAATTACAGAAACTTATTGCAAAATGCTCCCATTCACAAAGGAAATTCTATTTCGTTTGATTGTGAGGTAAGCACCTTGGACGGGATTCCAATAATTAATTCCGTTATGGAAGGTAGAAAATATAAGGCAATTTACGAGGAGCAATTTTTTGATATTCCTGCATTAAATACGTTGCCCTTTTATGTTCCGTCTAATATGAAAGCAGAGTTTCTTGTAACATCAGGAGATGGTTTTGGTGCAGCGGGACGTGTGGGTATTCCATCTTATGCACCGTTGCGAGTGCTGATTTTTAATGTCGAAAAAATTAAGTAAACAGTTCATGAAAAATATAGTAATCACGGGTGGTGCTGGTTTTATTGGTAGCCACGTTGTTCGAAGAATGGTAGCCAATCACCCCGATTTGCACATTATTAATGTTGATGCTCTAACCTATGCCGGGAACTTAGAGAACCTGAAAGATATAGAGGGTCAGCCCAATTACGAATTTGTTAAATTAGATATCACCGATGGTACTGCTGTTGAAGCGTTGTTTTCTAGTAGAAAAATACACGGAGTTATACATTTGGCCGCCGAAAGCCATGTAGATCGAAGTATTACCAACCCATTGGATTTTGTAATGACAAACGTGGTTGGAACCGTGATTTTGTTGAATGCATTTAAAGCTTATGGCGATGCAGAAAACGGTAGATTTTATCATGTTAGTACAGACGAGGTTTATGGAACACTAGGAGATGAAGGGAAGTTTACCGAAACAACCCCCTATGATCCAAATTCTCCTTACAGTGCTTCTAAAGCATCCAGCGATCACTTTGTACGTGCCTATCACGAAACCTATAAATTACCAATAGTTATAAGTAATTGCAGTAATAATTATGGCAGCCATCAGTTCCCTGAGAAGTTGATTCCTTTGATGATTCATAATATCACCCATAATAAACCGTTACCTGTTTATGGTAAAGGAGAGAATATTAGGGATTGGTTATGGGTAGAAGACCATGCCAGAGCTATTGAACTTATTTATTTTAAAGGCGTTGACGGTGAAACCTACAATATCGGCGGGAATAACGAATGGAAAAACATTGATCTAGTTCACAAATTATGTGAAATAATGGATAGAAAGTTAGGTCGGAATTCGGGTGAATCGGCGAAATTAATAACCTATGTTACCGACAGAAAAGGTCATGATTTCCGATATGCAATTGATGCATCTAAATTAGAAAACGAACTCGGTTGGTCGCCTTCCGTTGCTTTCGATCAGGGCTTTGAGAAAACCATCGACTGGTATTTAGAAAATACGGAGTGGTTATCTCGAGTTACCAGTGGCGCCTACTCAGAATATTATTCGGCCATGTATACCAATCGATAAAATCATGTCACAATTTCGAATATATAACACAATAACCCGCACAATAGAAGCATTTAGTAGCATTAACCCAGGACATGTTGGAATGTATGTTTGTGGACCCACTGTATATGGACCTCCGCATTTAGGACATGTTCGGGGACCGGTTGTGTTTGATGTTACCCGCAGGTATTTGCAGCATTTAGGCTACAAGGTGAGATTTGTTCGAAACATTACAGATGTTGGACACTTGGTTGGGGATGCCGATGAGGGTGAGGATAAGTTATCAAAGCAGGCAAAAGTAGAGCAGTTAGAGCCTATGGAGATAGCTCAATTATACACCGATGCTTACAATAAAGTGTTGGATGCAATAAATGTTTTACGTCCGAGCATAGAGCCAAGGGCTACGGGACATATTATCGAGCAAATTGAGATGATTCAAGCCATTATTGATAAAGGTTTGGCTTATGAAGTGAATGGGTCTGTATATTTTGATGTTGAAGCGTATAACAAAGTTAAAGTTTATGGTATTTTAAGTGGACGTGTGGTAGAGGACTTGCAGGCCGGTGCAGGAAATCAAAGCAGGCAATTAGAGGGACAGGATGAAAAAAGGCATCCGAATGACTTTGCGTTATGGAAAAAAGCCACGCCAGAACACATCATGCAATGGACAAGTCCTTGGGGTAAAGGCTTCCCTGGATGGCATATTGAATGTAGCGCAATGAGTGCAAAGTATTTGGGCGAACAGTTTGATATTCATGGAGGTGGAATGGATTTGCTTTTCCCACATCACGAATGTGAAATTGCACAAAGTACGGCAGCACATAATCACCAGCCTGCGAGATTTTGGATACACCATAATATGATAACCATTAATGGTCAGAAAATGGCCAAAAGTTTAAATAACGGGATTATGGTGGAGCAATTGTTTAGCGGTAATCATCCATTGTTGCAACAGGCATTTTCACCCATGACATTGCGGTTTTTTGTGTTGCAAGCACATTATAGAGGAACCTTAGATTTTAGCAATGAAGCATTGTTGGCCTCTCAAAAAGGATGGCAACGATTGCAAGCAGCGATTTTATTATTGTCGTCTCTTAAAACCACGGAGAACACTTCTGATGATACATCCGAGGATTGGTTAATTGCTCAAGATTTAGAGGATAATATTTTTAATAGTTTAAATGACGATTTGAATACCCCTCAAGTAATCGCTCAATTGTTTGAATTGTCAAGAAGAATTAATTTGGTGAATGATGGAAAAGCGAAAATTACTGAGGCTACGAAAGCCCATTATATACGTTTGTGGGAAATTGTAGGATTAGGAATATTAGGGCTGTTGATCGAATCTGCCGCTGGCGACGATTCTGCTTTGTCTGATGCGATGGATATATTGTTAGGATTGCGTTCTAAGGCCAAAGCGGATAAAAATTGGGCTTTGAGTGATGAGATTCGTGATGCACTGAAAGATAAAGGTTTTGAAATAAAAGACGGCAAAGAAGGAAGTACTTGGTTTAAAAACTAATTGATTTAATAACAATTTTTTATGCCTGGTCACTTCACTTTTTACTCCAATACCCTTAGTGGGGATGTTGCATTGTTCGATGAAACTGAATTTAAGCACGCGATACAAGTATTGCGGTATCAGATGGGAAGTATTATTTCCTTCACAGATGGAATGGGCGCACTGTATGAAGCAACGATAAATTCTATCGGTAAACGCGATTTTTCGGCTAAAATTGGTTCTAAGACCGTTGTAGAACCGCTTCCTTCAATAATTCTAGCAATGGGAATATTGAAATCCAGTGATAGAATGGAGTGGGCTTTGGAAAAGTGTACGGAATTAGGGGTAAGTGAATTTTGGTTTTTAAATACAAAAAATTCAGAACGTTCTCATTTAAACTTAGAACGCCTGAAAAAGGTTGTTATTTCTGCTATGAAGCAGTCGCATTCGGCCTATTTGCCCCAATTGAAATCTTTAAATTTTGAGGAAGCCATCAAATTATCTGAGGGGATAACCAATAACAAGTACATTGCATATTGTGGCGATTTTGATAGTAAGCCTATTCGAAATTCAGAGATTCCAGCGGTGTTTTTTGTTGGACCGGAAGGTGATTTTACAGAATCAGAGTATCAGGTTGCGGTGAAAAGTGGATTTGTTGGAACAGGTTTAGGACCTTCAATTTTGAGATCAGAAACTGCATCCGTAGCGGTCTTATCCGCCATGCGTTTGAAATAAATTATCTTTGTAGCTGTGAATATACTTTTGTTAGGTTCTGGAGGCAGAGAACATGCCTTTGCTTATGAAATTTGTCAGTCTGAAAGTGTGTCAAAACTCTTTATTGCACCAGGCAATGCTGGAACTGCAATGTTGGGAGAAAATATTTCCTTAAACCCTACCGATTTATCTGCAGTTTATGCTTTCTGTAAGCAGGAGCATATTGATTTACTTATCCCAGGTAATGAAGATCCTCTGGTTGCGGGTTTGGTTGATTATATTTCCGAAAAGTCAGTGGAGGATGGAAGAAATATTCGTGTTGCTGGACCCAGTAAATGGTGCGCGCAATTAGAGGGATCTAAGGATTTCGCTAAAGCGTTTATGAAACGACATGGAATACCAACTGCACGATATGAGTCGTTTGGAGCTCATAATTTATCGCAAGCGTATTCGTTTTTAGAAACATTAAGTCCGCCCTATGTGCTAAAGGCCGATGGGTTGGCCGCTGGTAAAGGGGTTATAATAACTGAATCATTACAAGAGGCGAAAGAGGCTCTTTTAGAAATGACCCAACAAGGTAAATTTGGCAAAGCCGGTGAGGTAGTGGTGATAGAAGAGTTTTTGAAGGGAATAGAGTTAAGTGTTTTTGCGGTAAGTGATGGAAATACATGGCAATTATTAGCTTCGGCTAAGGATTATAAAAGAATTGGGGATGGAGATACCGGATTGAATACAGGCGGTATGGGGGCAATTTCTCCGGTGCCTTTTGCCGATGAGGAGTTCATGAAAAAAGTAGTGGATCGGATAGTGGAGCCAACATTTAGCGGATTGAAGAATGAGGGCCATCCTTATAAAGGGTTTTTATTTGTAGGATTGATGAATGTTGGTGGAGAGCCTATGGTGATTGAATATAATGTTCGAATGGGTGATCCCGAGACAGAAGCCATTTTTCCACGATTGGATTCATCTTTATTGGACTTATTGAATTGCATTGCAACTGAAAATTTGCATAACTACCAAGTGGCATTAAACGCTTCAACGGCGGCTACCTTATTTTTAGTTTCCGCAGGATACCCCGGAGATATTGAAAAAGGTAAAGCAATCACATTACCGGTTGAAAAGAATGAATCTCTTCACGAACAATGGATATTTCATGCGGGAACAGCTATTAAAAATGGCGAATTAGTAACAAACGGAGGAAGAGTAATTGCGGTAACTTCCTTGGGTGATTCAATTGTATCGGCATTAAAACGATCCAATGAATTGTCTGCTAAAATTGAATTTGAAGGAAAATATCAGCGAAGCGATATTGGTTTAGATTTGCTTTAAGATAAGAAAGATTAAAAACAATACGATGTCCAACAACCAATATACACCATACGATACTATTTTAAAGTCTCGGATGAAAAGTCCCATGAGGACGGCCTTAGGTTATTTTCTGCAGGGTTTATTGGTAGTGATTCCATTAGCTGCCACGGTGGGAGCGTTGATTTGGCTTTATCGAGGTATCCAATCTTGGTTGGATTTAGGTCATGTTAGCTGGGGTGCATTTGGAATATATATA
>CAYUNO010000091.1:0-8618 GCA_964446075.1 uncultured Flavobacteriaceae bacterium
AGACTGAGGCAAGGGATAAAATTCTTCGAAAACTTTAAACTGAACCATGGCACCTGCATTAATTCCTGGCATATCGGGCCCTCCAACAATTCCAAATTTGGTTTTATTGGTAGTAATTCGCAATCGAACAAACGGAAAAGAGTGTTGGAACGATGCATTAGTATTTTCTTCAAGTTGCACGGGTTGAAGTCCGGCTGCTTTGAATTCTTTTTCAATATAATCGGCGCTGATTTTTTCACCGGCAGAGCCCGTAAGTCGACCTTCTAAAGCATCGGCAGCTAAAAATTGAATATGTTGTTTTAATTTGATTTCGCTAATCTCCTTTTTGGGTATTGTTTGACTGTAGGAGTGTGCTATCGACAAAAATGTTAATGCACTAAAAATCAATTGTTTATTCATGATTGATAAATTTCGATAAGGGTTTTAATGAAAATAGAAGCAGAAAGTAATGCAAATATAATTCTAAGCCATAGAACGGGCACGTATTTCGCATTTTTCTGTGCAAAAGAAGTGGTTATTATGGTGGCTATAATCATGGGTAGAATAACAGGGAAATAGAGATAACCTAACTGCCATGGTTTTTCAATAGCATTAGGGTAATTGCCGATGATTTCTGTGGGTTGAGTAGAAACATAATTGGTTAAACTGGCAATGGCTAACATGGGAACAATAGAAAGGGAGAGTGCGGTGGCTTCTTTCATGGGTTTATTTAACAGAATTCGAAATAGGGGTACCATTACCATTCCGCCTCCCAAGCCGGATAAAGAAACTGTAATACCAGCAAAGATTCCAATGGTAATTGTTTTCCAGTTCTCTTGTTGTGAAGGTATTTCGAGTTGAATTTCACTTGAGTTTTTGGATTTTCCCCAAATCATATTGGCGATGGAGATGAGTAAAAAACCGAGAAAAACCAATTGGAAATCTGATTTATGGTACCAGGTTCCATGTTTTATGGCAAAGGTGGTAAGAAACGAGGCAATTGCACCCGGAATACCTATCAGTAAACTTGCTTTCCACTGCCAAGACCCCATTTTTATTTGTCTATAGATTCCAGATAATCCCGAAGCTAAAACAATGGCAATGGAGTTGGCTAAAATGTATTTTACATTCTCAGTGGATGAAAGATGGTAGGGTTTTAAATAATGTTCAATTACTGGTATGAATATAAGTCCACCCCCTACTCCTAATAAACCTGCCAATAAACCACCTAGCGAGCCAATTAGAAATAGGATAATTATTTGCATTGAACGATTATGGCTTTAGAATTTTGTTGTATTTATCTGGGTTGAGCAATAAATCTTGGGCTTGTTTCAGTTCAGAATCCAGATTCAGATATTGTTGTAAGTAACTGGTTCTAGATAGCTTTCGCTGCATAATTTCTGAGATAAGTTTATATTGAATGGAGGATTTATTGGCTTCTAAGTCTTTAATAATGTTATTTTTAATTTCGTTTGATTCGAATGGTTTCAGTTGTGAGGGATAAAGTTCGTTTTTTCCTAAACTTTTCTTCCAATTTTCTGCTAATACGGAAGTGGTTTGTTTTGCAGCGAAGTTTGTAAATTGTTGCCATTCAGAAGAAGTTACAACAAAGTTGGTGGTGTCTGTTTTTGTTGTTGCCCACTGGTTGCACCAATCAAATAAGATATAATTTTGATTTAACCATTTGAGTATTTCAGAGCCTTGAAAGGCATCGGTCTGCACATCAGGGTCAATACCGCCTCCGTCTAAAACAACTCTGCCATTTTTTGTTTTAAATTGAAATTTTTGATTGGCGGATTTGGTGGTTGCGTTCCCTTGCTCGTCTTTTTGGTCGTAGTTTAATCGTTGAATGCATCGGCCACTGGGAGTATAGTACTTAGCTGTGGTAATTTTCATTTGGGTTCGATAAGGGAGGGATATATAATTCTGTACTAAGCCTTTTCCAAAACTTGTTTGACCCATGATTACGGCGCGATCCAAATCTTGTAAGCTGCCACTCACCACTTCAGAGGCCGAAGCGGATCGCTCATTAATTAGTACTACCAATGGCGTATTGGATAGTATCGCAGGTCCAATAGATCCAAGGGCTTTATTGGGTGTTATCCAATTTTTTGGACCCTGAGGATTTTGTCCTTTTAAATTTACTACCAATTGGTTTTCACCGACGAAGAGACCTACAATTTTTACTGCTTGATCCAATAAACCACCACCATTATCTCGTAAATCCAATATCACGCCTTTTAGGGTGGTTTTGGACATCATATCTTTTAAGGATTTTTCAATTTCAGCGGCGGCGGATTGATCGAATTCTTCTAATTTCACGTAAGCTATATCGTTTGATAACAATTTATTGAATGAAACACTGCTTGTTTTGATCACCATTCGAGTTACCGTCTTATTCAGGGTTTTGCCTTGACGTTGAATGGTAACTGTGAATGAAGAATTGGGTGCTCCTCGCATTAAAACCATTAACTCGTCGCTTGATTTCCCTTTTAAATCATTTCCATTGTAATGTGTGATTATATCACCCATTTGAATGCCTGCTTTATTAAAGGCATATCCTTCCATGATTTCTACCACCACAGGGTAGTTATTTCGGATAATCGTTCTGCAACCTACTCCTCCGTATTGGCCTTGCCTATCCATAAGTGCTTCTTCGGCTTGGTATTCGGAGAAATAAACTGTGTATGGATCCAAGGATTTCAACATGGCATCGATGCCTGTCTTCATTAATTTTCCGGGTTCAATTTCATCAACGTAGTTGGTTCCTAATTCTTTGTATAGCGCACTAAAAATTTCCAAGTTCTTGGCATATTCAAAGAGTGTTTCATTCATTTTGGAGCCTTGACTTAGGAAAAAGGCACAAACGGAAAGTATCAACCAACGAGGAATTCTAATGAGCATAATACAAATGTAATCTAGGATTTGAGAGGTTTTACGGCCGAAGGACTTTCGTGGATTTCTAAGCCGAAATATTCGACGGACGCAATGATATGTTCTGTGATTTCAGATAATAATTCATCGTGTCCAGGCCAATCTTTTTCCTTTGTAAAACAATAGATTTCAATAGGTACACCTTTGTCTGTAGTGGGCAAGAGGTTCACCGAGCATGGTTTTTTCACGCTTATTTTTGGGTGGTTTTTTAAGTATTGCAGAAGATAACTGCGATAGACCGTCAGGTTGGTGATGGCAGGTTTTTCAATTAGATTGTTTACATCTATAAACGGTTGGGGTAAAGTTTGAATTTTTTCTATAGTTTCTGTATTTAGAAACGAAACGGAGGTAATTTTTATATTGGTTGATCGCTTGATACGCTTGAACCCCGATTCCTCCATTCCACGCCAATTTCTAAAGGAATCGGTTATGGGAGCAGAGGTAGGAATTGTAGTTATTGTATTATCGCCATTTCTAACCTTAATTGTAGTTAAGGTAATTTCAATGACTTCTCCATCGGCACCGTATTTTGGTACTTCTATAGAATCACCAATTCGGATGATGTCGTTGGATGAGATTTGAATCGATGCAACAAGGCCCGTAATAGTATCTTTAAAAACTAATAGTATGATGGCCGATAATGCTCCTGCTGCGGTTAGTAAGGCCCACATGGATTGTCCGGTCAACTCTGATACAGTAAATAGAGCACCAAAGAAGTAGTTGATTATATTAAGTAGTTGGCTATAACTACCTATTGGTTTATCTCGGTAATCTGGGTTTTCAAGTAAAATGGCCTTAGTACCAACTATTAATGCTTGAAAGAAAAAGACAACGGCAAAAATTATATAGATATCAGCAGCATGTTGAATTATTCGTATTCCAGGTTCATAGTGATTGAATAATACCGTTGTGCCAAATTTAACCATGAGCGCCGGTGCTATGTGCGCGATATGTTTAAATACTCTTCGTTCTACGAAAATGGCAGCATACGCATTTCCGCGGCGTTCGGCCCAAACTCTTACAATATTGAGGATGATTTTTCTTGAAACCCAATCGACTAAATAAACAAGTATTGCTAATGTAGCCGCTAAAATTAACTTCTGCAATGAGATCACCCAGGTATGATGCAAACCGGTGATTTGCAGTTTTTTGGTTAGAAAATCGCAGATTAAATCTTGAATAGTCATTACCACGAAGATACTACATAGAGTTTTTATGAACGTAGAAAGTACTTTTCATAAAAAAAGGCCACCCTGTGGGCGGCCTTTCTATTAAATCAAGTTAAATTAACGATTAATGATAAGGGTGTTGCTTACTACGGCATTGTCAGAAATGATTCTTATAAAGTAGGTGCCATTAGCAATCGATTTTAATAATTCAAAATTATTGGCAGTTGGCTTATTGATTGTTTGAATCACTTTTCCCTGTATATCTACCACTTCAATTGTTTTAATTTTTTCAGAAGCAGTAGTTGCAATATTTACAATACCAGATTTGTTTGGGTTAGGATATACTACCCAAGTATTGGATTTTACTGATTTTGCCGAATTGGCTTTTGATTCTACAACGATATCAAATCTATCAGCGCCAAATTTGTCATTGTCTGAAGTATTGAAAATATAACTTGCCTCAGAACCTATCTCCGTTAGTGTATTGGTTTCTTTATCCAATAGGTTGATGGTATATTCTGTATTTGACAAACAAGAACTCATGGTGATTTTGTAGGCATCGCGCGACATTGTTCTTACTTCTAATGGGAAAGTTTGTTTGCTTTCGCCAGTAGCAGGTCTGTAGTCCATAGTTAACCATTCGCTGGTTGGGGTTTTTGTCCCAATTCCTAAATATCCACCGAAGAATTTATTTACGTCGTACTTATCTAATTCAGCAGAAACATTAGTATAATTTGCATTCCATTCTAAAAAGAATTGATCTGCAAATTCGATTGTGTCAGTAACAAATTCGATTTGACCGCGAACTTGGTTGCATTTTAAACCACTATCTAACATACGGAAAGCAGTTGCATCTGGGCCTGTAGTGGTTTTGTCTGCTTCATCGAAGGTGATAGAGGCACTGGAGTTATTTGCAATGGCAAAGAAGGAAGCACCAATTTCAATGATGTGAGCGTTAGAACCATTTGTGAACTTACTTGTCCCTGTTTTTTGTACGCTACCAGTTGTGTTATTCCAAACGTTATAACTTTTGGTTGTTGGGTCATAAATTTGGAATTTATCGTCAACATTTGTTCGGGTTAAGTTTCTAAAATCAATGTGACAAGGGTAAGGATTTCCAATCAGGTTATATCCCTTTAAACCACCTGTTCCATTGTAAGCTAAATTTACGGTTTTGCTACCGAAGAACAATTTTCCTTTATAGTCGATATTCCCTGCATTAGCCGATGCACTTGGGTTACCCAAGCCATTGGCAACCAATCCACGGAAGAATAGTAATAAGCCTTTTCCCGGATCAATTTTAGTAGGCGTACTGCTAGAGTTTATGCTATCCCAACGAGAATTTGTTTCGTTCCATTGGTAAGAAGAAGCTTTACAGTAACCGCAAGAGCGATCCATACTATCTTGGTTTGAACCTGAATAAACACCAGAAATAATTAAATCATCAGTTATTTGAGACAAGTGCATTGGGTTTTCAAATGGGAAAGCAATGGTGCGGTATGTGCGTATTCCATTACTCCACATTTCGAAATAACTACCTCCACTGATAGAAGCTCCTGAAGGCAAGGTGGCAATTCTACCTCGATATGTTCCGTTGTTTTTAATCTGTAAATTAGGTACCCACGCGTTCCAGTCTGCAGCACTTGTGGACGCTGGCGTGCTGGATGAAGAAATTCCAGCACTAGTTAACAATGTTAATACGCCTAGAATTGGTAAGGGTCTTTGAAGACTTAATGACGAAGATGAACCCGTTCCAACAGTTACATTGCTCAGTCCGTTGATGTATAAATCACCGGCACCTTTTAAAGTTTGAGATGGACCATCGAAATAAATCGTATTGGAAGAATTAGGTGAAATATATAAACTGTTTCTTGTTTGAATATCAACGTCTCCACCGAAATACACGCTACCACCGCCTTTGAAAACTAATCTACCGCCTTGGGTAGATCCAGGAGGGGTTTCCATTACCAAATTACCGTTGATATCAGCTGTAGTGGTTCCCTTTAATTCAAAACGCAGTGTATCATTACCCGTAGTTTTCAATGTTGAAGTAGAATGAGTAAAAAATGTACCGTTGTCTACTGTAATAGTTCCATTAGTTCCATTAGAACCGGTTTCGCGCAACATTAGATTAGAGTTTGGTTGAACAATAAAACTCTTAATCGTTTGGTTTTGTACATTTATGTTAACATCCAATGGTGTACTTCCTTGGTCGAAAACTAATATGTCCGATGTTGATGGAGAACTGCGTTGGGGACTCCAAGAATTCGCGTCACCGTAATCTGAGAATGTAGCTAAAGAAATAAAATTGTAAATTTTTTCATCTACAATCATGGTGCATTTAAGAGTTATTCTCTGACCACTTTGTATTTCGCAATTGCTGTTTGCTAGGTCGATGTAAACCGTATTAGTGAAAGTACCTCCTAGTGTAAATGGGTCTAAACGACGGAAGATTAAGTCGAAAGAACCTGAGGTAGTTCCAGATGGACTAGGCTCTACACAAAGATTTCTAGTGTTTAGTGAGCCTAAACGAGGCCAGCGAGTAACATCAAGGAACGAAGTACTTCCAGTTATATTTGATTTAACTTGGTTTAATGCCGTATCTGTTGAGGTACCAGTAACTGTTACCTTGTCGCCTGATCCAAGATTTGAATAGGAAATTGTAACAGTTTTCTCGAAAGGTGTATTGCTATTTGAATACCAAGTAACATTATATACTTTACTTGATTCCGTTAGCAATCCATTTCCAGTGGCTGAATTTAGGGTTTGCGCATTGGACTTAGTTACTAAGCTTCCAACTGCCAATAGCGAGACGATACCTAATCTGATTGATTTTTTCATAGTAGAATTAAATCGACAATTTTTTGTCAATTCAAATATACAATTACCGTACCTTAAATTGTAATAATTCACAAAACGCACTGTCTAAATGAGCGATTTCTCTAAAAAAGTGAGTTTTTCTTATAAATATTAGGGTAGATGAAATTAAAGAAATCAACCAATGATTACTTTTGTTACTGTGAATTTTTACCAGTTTTTTAGAATTTGGATTTTCGTTCCGTGCGTGGGGTTTGGATTTTTTAAAGGATTGCATGGGCAGGTAGACACTTTACAAAATTTTAAAATTGGGGTATTTGGCGATTTTTATTCAGGTAAGAATTTACTGTTAAAAAAGAATACGGATGTTGGGTTGGATGATTTAGTTAGTCATCATAAGTTGGGAGAGTTGTCCGTGAATACTGCAATAGTAACTGCGGAGTATACGGAAGATCGCGTCCGATTTTCGGGTGGTTTAGGTGTGGGTAGTTACTTTTTAAAGAATTTATCCAATGAGCCAATTGGATTTCGAAATGTTTTTCAGTGTTATGGTGGTGTGCAGTTGTTTAATTCCAAATCACTGTGGTTGGATGCTGGGATTATGCCGTCTCATATCGGATATGAATCGGCTATTTCCATGGATCAACCAACGTTAACGCGTAGTTTAGTTTCTGATTTTTCGCCTTATTACGAGGCTGGATTAAAATTGAGTGGTAAGTATAAACGCATTTCGGCGTCAGTTCTTCAACTTAATGGATGGCAGAGAATTTGGCGAAAGCAAAACGATGCAGGGCTGCATTTGGGTTCGCAATTAAATTATCAAGGAGATAAACTTTTTTTAAATTATTCAGGGTATTACGGCGGAATCAACCAAGAAGTAGAATTGGAGCGCAGAATATTTCATAATATTTATGGTGTCTATAGTGTTTCGGAACACATGAAAATTTGGCTTTTATTTGATTTTGGACACGATGATGTTGGCGTCAACGCGAAGGATTGGTGGGGTAGTGCAGCAGTGATACAGTATAAAATAAATGATTTACTTGGTGTTTCGGGAAGGTTTGAGCGATTTAAAGATTTGGACAATAGAATTATAATTTCCTCGGGTAGTTCTGCAGATTTAACCGGGTTTTCTGTGAATGTTGATTGCAGCTTTTCAGAAAAAGTGTTGATTCGAGCAGAGGTGAAACAACTAAGTTCAACGAAGCCGATTTTCTACAATCAACAGTCATTGACTTTTTCAAACAGTAGTATATTGGCTATAGGAAGTATAGCCTGGAAAATAACTAATTAGGAAATGTCTTTTTTGAGGTTGACTTTACCTGTTTGCGTATTATTTAGCCGGGAAAAGGGTGTTTAATTTTTGAGTTCTATACGTGAATATTTCTTCAACACGTTTATGCACAAATAATTTTCCTGCAATCCAACCAAAGGGTCCTTTTCCGATATCGTAATGCAAAATATCGGTCATTAGTACACCTCCATTCACTTCTTGGAAATGGTGTTCGTGGTGCCAAATTGCATATGGTCCTTTTCTTTGTTCGTCTACAAAGAATTTTCTGTCTGTAACGTGAGTTATTTCAGTGCACCAATCGAACTCAATATTAAGTATGGGTTTGATTTTGTAGGTAATGAATAGCCCTGGATACATTTCCGCAGGTGGATTGGAGGTGATTTTAAATACCATATCCTCCGGTGTGATTTCGTTTAGATTTCTTG
>CAYUNO010000092.1:0-8607 GCA_964446075.1 uncultured Flavobacteriaceae bacterium
GAATACAGTTTTACTTCCAATTTTGGGTTGAGTACAACATCGCAAAGTTTGGATAATGCCATAACGATTTACCCCAATCCAGCAAACGGACAGTTTACAATCGAAGGGGAGCAACTGGATGGTGCAAAAGTGTTGGTGATGGATATTATGGGTAAGCGTGTATCCGAAGTGAAAGGGGTGAGAGGCGATCGCGTAAACGTTGAAACCACCGCATGGGCTAAGGGAGTTTACACCGTAGAGGTCACCAAAGGCAACCAAAAAACCACCGAGAAAGTGGTGGTGTATTGATGGTTTTAGGAAGTGCTTCTTACTTAGTGTTCCGGTTTTTCGGCGAAAGGCCAATCGAGTGAGTTGTTGGATTTAAGTTTAAGGGTCGTATCGCCAACGTTATAGCAATATAGAGCAACTGGGATGAATGTTAGATGTATATCCTGTACCACCTGATTGTCTAGTTCGTCAATTGAAGTGATCAAACCTGCCGAAATTTTGTTCGATTTACAAAATGTAATCAAACTCTTTAATTCTTGAGGTTTTTGTACAAATCGATTGCTCCATTTTACTTCTACACCCCACATGGGCTTGAATCGTTTTGAATCAACCAAAACCAAATCAACTTCACCTTCTTTTCGGCCTTCCTTCCATCGTGCATAGGTAAGATCCAGTTTTTCGCGATGCATCCATTGGGATAATACGGCGGTCTCAATGATGTTGCCAATTTCTTCATCCTGTTCTGTGATGGGAGAAAATAAAGCTGATCTTAACGATGGGTTGGATAAGTAGACTTTAAAGTTCGTAACACGTTGCAGACGCTTAGCATTGATATCAACTTTGTTCAAAACTTTAATTAAAAAAGCGGCTTCTAAATATTCCAAATATCGCTTCAGAGTCTCCTTTTTAATGCCGCTATCGGTACTCATCGATTCATAAGAAAATTCGTTTCCAGTATTGTATGCCAAGTAGGTAAAAAATCGATTTAATTCCTGAACATCTCGAATGCCGTAAAGACTCGGAAGATCCCTTAATAATATCTTATCAACGATGTCAGCCTTTACATATCTACCTACATCGCCTTGAATTTTCTCGCTCATAACCACTTCGGGATACCCTCCAAAATTAAGATAATGCAGGAATGCCTGGTTGAGTGCTTTAATGTCGTGAGTTAGATGATAGGGAATTGATATATCAGCATATTTTATGATACCGGGCCTCATTAAATGGTTTAGTTGCCGAAGGTGAATGTACTCTTGAAAGGTAAGGGGAGGCAAGATGAAATCCGTAAACCGACCCGCTCCACTTTCTGTGCTATGCCATTTTAATGCTGCAGCCGCAGATCCGGATACGATGAATTTAGTATTGGGGTAACTATCTACTAGTACTTTAAGTTGTCTTTCCCAGTCCTTCAGATATTGGATCTCATCAAAAAATACAAAGCACCCATCCAGTGAAGAAATGGATAAACTGTGTTTGCAAAGTGCAAGTAGATCCTCTAAGCCTAAATGTATATATATTGGATTATCTATGGCAATAAAAAACAACTGTTTCTCGTTTACGCCTTCAGTTAATAATTGTTGAATGCTATGGTACAGCATTACCGTTTTTCCCACTCTTCGAGGTCCCATAAGCACAATAGCTCGTCTAATTTCTTGCTCGATAACATGAGGGAAGAACAATTTGAAATATAGTCTACTAGACATTTCTCCATAAATGGCAGGTATTTTCTTTGATACCCACCAAGGATTATCGTAATGGATTCGTTCAACGATTTTAGTTGTAGGAATAGGACTGTTTATTTTCATAAAATCGCTTATTTATACAAAAATAACACAAATAAGCATTATATAACATGCTTATTTTTACATTTTATGCACTAATAAGCATTTTTTTATGATTTTTTAGGCTTAAAATGACATTTTCTGCTTATCCAACGAGTTGATCAGCGAGGCGTTGGGCCAGCATGGCCACGATGCGCTTGTTTAGCTCCGATTTCTGGGGCAAGTAAAATTCCATCTCTTCGGCGGTGAATAATGCTATCGTTAGTCCCAATACTGTATTTCTTAGGGCAACGTCCTTCTGGAATCTTAGTTTTAGGAATTCTTGCATCGCATGCTTTTTACTGGGCACCTCAACATTCTCTAAATAGGATTTTACAAAAGCCACGTAAATGTCGTTCTGAAATTTAAGTATCGGTCTCAGCGTATCATTTTGGAATTGCTCAAGGGGCAGCGGACTGCGTTCTTGGTCGGTTTGTATCTCGCTGCGCAATGCAGTGATGGATTCGGATCGGTTCATGTTTTTATTTGTAGCCTATTCAGGCTTAATCTTTTGTTGTTTTATCCGAAAGTCGGTGTAGGTCCTCCACCTGCAAGGTGCTGATATCGGTTTCGGTGGGATTGTCCATCGCTGCCACACGATTGCTTTGTTGCTCCAGGAGTTTTTCGAATAAATTTCGTGCATAACGCGCATTGCCAAACTTCCGATCGGCGCTAGCCAATTGTTCCTCAAAATGCGCTTGCAAGGCATCGGCCAAACCATCGCCCAATTGGTACTCGTTCTTTTCACAAATCTTGGTAAATATCTCTACCAAATCCATGGAGTTGTAGTTGGGGAATTCGATGTAGCGAGAGAATCGACTGCTTAATCCGGGGTTGGAATCAATAAACTGGTGCATCTCTTCGGCGTACCCTGCTACGATTACCACAAATCGGTCTCTATCGTCTTCCATGCGCTTTAGCAGTACGTTCACCGCTTCATCGCCGTAACTGTCCGAACTGTCTTGGGGCGCCAAACTATAGGCTTCATCTATGAACAGCACGCCATCCATGGCTTTGTTAATGATGCCCTCGGTTTTCATCGCGGTTTGACCCAAATAACCGGCTACCAATTCCGTGCGATCCACTTCCACCAGATGACCTTTTTTCAGGATGCCCAGTTCTTTCAAGATTCCAGCATATAATCGGGCAACGGTAGTTTTACCCGTACCGGGAGCTCCCGTGAAAACGCTGTGCAACGAAACTTGCACTGCTTGCATGCCTTTGGCTTTTCGCATTTGTTGCACTTTGATCAAATTGCTGAGGCTCTTAATTTGCTCCTTAACCTCCGCAATGCCTACCAAGGCCTCTAACTCCGCAAAAGGATCCGCTTCTTTGGAACTGTTTCCTGCAGCTCTAGCATTTTTGGAATTTTTTCCAGAGTTTCCGTTCGGTCCGGAATCATCTCCACCAGTACCATTATTCCAATTGCTTCTGGAATTATTACTGGAAGAATCATTTAAGTTGTCGCTTGAATTCGCCGGTTTGGGAGGTTTTGCCGATGCGGGATCGGATGCAGGATGGTTGGAGGTAGGGGTGTCGTCGAGGTCTTCGGGCAGCAATACCATTCGGTCTTCTTCCGTGGTGCCTTGGATGGGGATTTTCGACAAGAAACTATACAAGAAATCGTAATCTTCTTTGCTGGCTATTTCCGATATTCGGTAGGGCTGTCGTTCGCCTTTTATTTTGAAGGAGATGTATCGAACATCATTAATCGCATCGATGCCATTGGTTAAATCTTTGATTTCATCCAGCTGTACCATCAGGGCATTGTAGTAGGATTTGAAAATGATAAATCCACCGAAGAGATAGGCCCGACAGTGGTTCCAATCGGGACCGCTGGATTTTACTTTCCCGTATCTGCAATCCACCCACCAATAAATCGGCCTGCCAGTGAAGGATTTAAAGCCCATCCATTGGTAAAAGGGTATAAGGTCTTCGCCTTTTCGATGTTGGCGTTGGTTCACCACTTTATGGAAGTGCTCTAGCTCTAACTTTGATGAATTCAGGTTGCTTAACGAAAGCAATAATCCATACCGTGACACTTTTACTACATTATCGATTTCCACTTCTTGATGGTCGATATTATTGATCCAATCCCGATACTGCAAGTGTGCGAATTCCTCCCAGAACGGCAGTAGATCGGAGGGTGGGAGCAGGAGGTGTTTGATGGTGAGCAGGATGGCATTCATGTCTTCCACGCTGAATTCGGCATCTTCCAGCAAGAGTTGGGTTTGAGCGCGGGCGAGTTCCAGATTTCGAGGTTTTGCTGCCACTTCCTCGGATTGGGGAATGGCTAATAAGGTGAACATAGCCCCCATTTTTTGCATGGTAGGGAGGATGGCTCCTTCTTGCTGAGCCCAGTCTTTCAGGGCATTCCAAAGGATCCGTTTGTTGTTGGCGATGGTTTTATCGCCTTCGTTGCAGTTGGCATCGATGTTGGCAACATCCTCGGCTTGCATTTGGTCGTATTCATGTTCATCAAAATACGCGCACAAATCCAGCAAATGCTGATTATCCCGTTTGGTAAAAAGGAACCCGAGTTGTTTATAGGAATCGTGGATATAATTCAGAATGGAATGGTACATACTGTGGTTACAATAATAGTATTTTTTAGTTGTCGATTAATTTCTAAGACAGCCCAAGGGCACAATCCAAACCCCGTCTTTTCTCTTATAGGCGACTTCACCAGCGGTTAATATCATCAAGAAAGTAGGTTCGCCCATTTTGGTGGTGTCTACAATATTTTTTAGTTTCAACAGATTTTTTGCAGCATCTTCAATCTGCTTTTGCCCCATTTTAACTTCAATAGCTGCCCATCGGCCATCTCTCAGTCTAACTATTAAATCAGATTCAAGATTGTTTTTATCCCGGTAATGGAATACATCACCATCATTGGCTTGTGCATAAATTCTAATATCTCGGGTACAAAGACTTTCAAATAAAAAACCGAAGTATTCAAAATCATTAAACAAAGCATTGGCCTGCAATCTTAAGGCCGCGGTTGCAATTGAGGGATCCACAAAATGTCGTTTTGCAGAAGTTCGAATCGCTGTTTTTGAACGAATAGATGGCATCCAAGCCGGTAAATCTTCAACTACAAATATTCGTTTTAGTGCGTGTATATATGAATTTATTGTTTTATCCGAAACACTGAGATCATTTGCCTCTATATCCTCGGTGATTGTTTTTAAGCTAGCCATGGTAGCAGTATTTCTTGCTAACGATCTCATGATTGCTCTTACGCGGTCCGGGTTTTTATCGATTTTATCTACCTCTGATATATCATGATTAATAACTGCTTCCACATAATCGAATGCATTCTTGTGCGATAGTTGTGTGCTAAGCTTCAAGCTAGAAGGCCATCCACCTCTGCAAATTGCATGAGCTAAATTCTCGATACTCAGCGATGAAGTGGCGTATTCGGTGGTTTGACTTCCTGAAAATAGAGCTCCTAAGGATATTTCACCCGTAGATTCTTTGGACTCGAATAAACTCATGGGTCTCATCCGCATTCTAGAAATTCTTCCGGTTCCAGTATGAGCGGTTGCATTGTCTTTAGGAACTGCCGATCCCGTGAGGATGAATTGGCCCAGTAAACCTCTTCGATCCACCTCAAATCGCACGGCATCCCAAAGTACAGGTGCCATTTGCCATTCATCGATAAGCCTAGGTACTTCTCCTTTTAGTAGTTGGGAAGGTTGGGTATCTGCCAAGGCGAGATACGACGAACTGAAATCAGGATTTTGAAGATAAAGCACACTATTAGCAGCCATGGCTGCAGTACTTGTTTTGCCGCACCATTTGGGACCTTCTATTAAAACAGCACCCGAAGTTTCAAGTGCAATTTTTAGTTCCATATCGGATAGTCTTTTCAAGTACCCTAAATTTTTCATAGTAAATTGATTAACTAGTACAAATATATGGGTTTTTCTTGAAATGGCGCTATTTTACTTCCGAAAATGGCGCAAATTTACTTCCTGATTTGGCGCTATTTTACTTCCTAATATGGCGATATTTCTTTTCCGAAAATGACGATCGGTTGTTTCGGCGCAAATAGCAAGTTCACAACCATGAACGGCAGGCTTTTACGTTTGTAATAATATAAAGAGCTGTGGAACTTTGCATAATCAATCTAAATATTATGTCTGATTTTCTAATTCAATTAAGGTTTATTGTTAATTCTGGTCGATTAAACTGAAAAATGTCCGAAAGGGTATTTGGATGGTATATATATCACTCAGTGGTTCAGGATGTTTGGATCATGTTGTTGCTCGACATGAAACTGCAAGCGTGATAGGGGTGAAAAATCCAAAGAAGAAGATAGAAATATTTACAAGCCAAATTGGATTGTTCGATGCCTCTATTTATAGAAAAGATAAGTATGCGTTAGGTATGCCGATGGAAGCTAGTTTAAATTACGATTAAACGCAAATAATAAATACATCGCAAAATACGAAAATGGTATTCAACGTATTAGCAAAAAATCGAAAAATATAAACGAAGAATCTAGAAGCATATTAACCACTGTTTTTATTACTTTAACGATAATTTGTATCGCTTTAGCAATCTATTTATTTATATCAAGTGGTTTTATGCATGGTACTGCTTCCTTATCCGTGTTGTTTTCGTCGTTGGTTTTGAGTTTGGCCGATAAGAAGTCACTAATGTATAAAATAGCGATTGCTTTATTGCTAGTTGGTTACTTCCTAATTATTGCTTGGTGGATTCAATTTAATGCCTCGTGGCCAAGGTGATTTATGTTTTTTAGATTTAACCATCATCCTTTGGTCAACTGATTTAATCGTTCTTGATAGGATTGAAAATATTGTTTTTTCGTAGAATTGTTAAGAAAAGAAGCTGAAACTAACCTATTCACTAAATCGGATTTTGAAATCATTAATCCCATAATTTCTTGAAAGTTCTTTTCACTGATTTCAGCCTTCTCTGCGAGTTTAGTGAACAGAAAACTAGTTTTTCCCTGAGCTACTTTTTGGGGCAATAAACCATCATCCAAGGCAAAGTCTTTGTCTTCGATATGGATTCGACTATTGAGTAAGTCATAAGCTGGACTGAGTCGATAGTCGCCAAATGATGTTTCCAATATTGAGAAGTTTTTCAAGTGCGCATCGCCATTGGAAAACAAGTAATTAAATACTAGCATTCGAAAAAGTTTCGGTGCTTCTACCTTGTAAGTACTTAGATAATTGCGCATCAATTCAAATAGGTCCAAATAACTACCTAAATACTTATAGTGTTCTCCATGAGTTTGTGGGGTTCGTTGCGCCAAAGAGGCAAAATCATCTTGAGCCAGTTTTGAGCCATCTTCATTCACATCAAATCTCTTCGTTAGGTAGGCAGGATTGCCATCTTTAAAAAAGACAAGTGCATTTTCGGCGGTTTCAATTCCATACACTTGCCGCGCAATTTGCATAGTTATGTGCTCATTGGCAGGCATTTGATCACGCTTTTTACCTGTGCTAGGAATCGGTTTTAGGATATAGGTGCCTTGTTCGTTTTCTTCGATTAATCGTAATATGTTCTTATCAAGTAACACTGAATATTTTTCTTGTACACCCGATATCGACATGCGATTTCGGTTCTCCTCATAGATTTTATTCATTTCCATGCTAGACGATGGAGATTCATACGGTAAAATATGGTGCACCTTTTTGCCTTGAAAAACCCGTTTCAAAGCGGTTCGGCTGTAGGTATTATATCCTGACGAAAGGGTGGATGGACAATGAGAAATTTCGGGCACGCTCATTCAATTTCTAGTTTAATGATTCTTACAGCTCCGATGCTGTCATTTTTAGCGGTAGTTAATAATAACCCGAAATGATCTTCCGGATCTATTCTATTGTGCTTGCAAACAACTTCCTTATTGGAACCCTCAGGCAGCATATTATAAAAGAAGGGGAACAAGTGTTTGGAGTGGAACTCTCGTTTCGATTTAGGTAAAGTGAGACTAATGCTTTGACTTTCAATATGGTTTATCCACTCTTCATCATAATAAAATGAAAATGAACCATCATTGTGTTGCGTTAAAACACCCGCTTCTCGGTTCTTGAACAATACTTTGGCTTTTCTCATTTAGGTTGAGTTGTATTTTTAATTTTCAGACAAACTTCCATGCCCAATACTTCTGAGATTTTGTGTAGCGTAGAAAGCGTTGGATTGCCTTTCCCACTTTCAAATTGTTTAAGCGTTCTCAATCCTACACCGGATAGTTCTGCTAAGGTCTCCTGGGTTACTTGTAGTGCTTCTCTGCGCTTTTTAATAGTAGAAACCAATTCCGAAAAGTGCATCATATTGCATTATTTGATGTAAAAATACATTTATTTTGTTTAATTGCAATGAAAAATGCAATAAATTGCACTATTTACGATTTTTTAGTGATGTTTTCATGTATTGCACACTAAAAAGTGTATCTTATTGCACTATCATTGATAGCGAGAGTTCAAACTCGATTAATTCAATCGAGATAAATTAAATAATACTACGAGATTTGATTTCAGTCAATTGAACAATAGCACAGTGTGCTCCCCAAAACCTGCAATTGTGCATTTTTTTTCTCTAGTGTTTGCTTGGAACTTTGTATTGTGATTAAAAAATATTTGCATTCGCCACCCTTATTTTCATATATTTAGTTTTCACCCCAAAATCCAAACTTTAATTAACCTAAAAATCGAATCACCATCGATATCCACCTCGTACGCTCCTAATTATACAGACATCCAACATCGACATGAAAAAAATTAATCAATATTCACAGGCAAAAAAGGTCGCTGCCCCAACA
>CAYUNO010000093.1:0-8569 GCA_964446075.1 uncultured Flavobacteriaceae bacterium
ACTAACGCTAACCGCGGGCAATTTATTTGCCAATGGATTTTTAACCTTTAAGAGTTCGATAAACGGCACTGCCATCGTAAATGCGGTAACCGATGGTACAATTAGTGGAAACGTAATTGTAGAGCGATATATCCCTGCAAGAAGGGGATTTAGATTATTGAGTTCACCAGTTACTACAACCACAACTATCTACAGCAATTGGCAGGAAAATGGAAGCAATTCATCGGGTTTGGGAACCCACATTACAGGTTCTACTACTGGAAGCAACGGATTTGACGCCACCCAAACCGGTAATTATTCGCTATTTAGTCATAACAATTCAACCGGCACTTGGTCTGCCGTAACCAACACGAATATCAATACGTTTACAGCTGGGGCACCTTATCGATTGATGATCCGAGGGGATAGGACCGTAAGTTTAGCCACCAATACCCCTAATCCAACCAATACAACCTTACGTACAACAGGGACTCTAGTTACCGGCAACAAATCAGCTTTGGATATAAATACAACTGCCAATGGGTTTAGTTTCATTGGAAATCCATACCAAGCACCTGTGAACATGAACACAATCCTTGCCAATAGTACAAATATCAATACAAATTACTACTATATATGGGACCCAAAAGTATCAACCCGAGGGGCTTATGTAACTGTAGATGTAATCAATAACTCTAATAACGTTTCAGGTTCAGCGGCCGATCGATTCTTACAACCTATGCAAGCCTGTTTTGTTAAGACAATCGCCAACGGTTCAGCGGCATTAACATTTACAGAAGCTTCCAAAGGAACGGGTTTAACGGGGGTGTTTCAAACCGCGCCTGCCCTATCAACCCTAAATATTCAACTCTATCAAAGCGATTCCTTCAATAATGGAACACTGCCTAATGACGGCCTTGTAATTCATTATGATTCTAGTTATACCAACGCATTGGACGGCATGGACGCCTTTAAACCAACCAATCAAGATGAGAACATTGGTATTTTTCAACATTCACAATTATTAAGTATTGAATGTAGAAATGTACCTAAAGAAAATGATACCACGGAATTGGTGATTAATCAAATTCGAGATTCACGATATTTATTACAATTTAACTTGATTCATAAACTTCCAGTAGAGATATATTTTGTTGACCGATACACGGGGAACAGTGAGAAGCTCAATGATTCTGGTTTAAGTGAATATCATTTACACTTTGATAAGAATATTGCAGAAAGTGTAGCAAATAATCGGTTTTATTTGGTTTACAAACAAAAATTGGCCTTAGCGAATACAATTGAATACCGCCCTACAAATCGTGTGCGGTTGGCGCCCAATCCCACAAATTCAACCATGGTAACCCTTTATACTTCTTCGCCGTTTAACCAAGGGGATGTAGTTTTCATAACGGATGTTACTGCTAAGATTTTAAAGTATTATTATCCAGAGGCCGATCAAAAAGAAATACAACTTCAACTTCCAAAGGGAATTGCCCAAGGTATATATTGGATTAATGTGCAAAGCAAGGCTCTTGGGCAAACGAATAATAAGTTGATAATACATGAATAAAACAAAGTAAGCATACAATTATCCTAGCAATCATTCATTAAAAAATACTTTCATTAGTGTTAAGATTGTTGCCAATTGCTAGTAAGGTACTTATCTTTGAAAACGATCTCTTTAATGCTATCTACGACCCCTTCCGCTTCCCCCTTTGCCGTAGTTACTGGCGCTAGCTTGGGCTTGGGAAAGTCAATTGCTTGTGAATTAGCCGAAAGAGGCTATTCGCTTTTGCTTGTAAGTCTTCCTGGTGAAGGACTGCAAGCTTTGTGCACAGAAATTTCAGAACAATACGGTGTTGCTGCCATTGCTTTTGAATTGAACATTACCAATTCAACGGAATTAACCGATTTATTGCATACTATAAACACAAACTATAATGTTGAAGTTTTAGTAAATAACGCTGGAATTGGTGTTTCGGGAGAATTCGAAGGTACTGATTCGGAAAAAATCGTTGGTTTATTGCGATTAAATATCGAAGCCCTAGTATTAATTACCCATGGTTTAATTCCAAACTTAAAAAAGCAATCCAAATCCTACATACTTAATATTTCGAGTATGGCAGCGTATTCCCCAATCGGCTATAAAACCGTATATCCTGCATCTAAAGCCTTCGTATACTCCTTCAGCAGGGGATTGAATGCAGAATTGCGCGAATTTGGAATTCAGGTAACCGTTGCTAATCTTGGCCCAATGAGAACCAATGCAGCTGTAATTGAACGCATCAATGGACATAATGCACTGATTAGAAGCACGGTAAAAGACCCTTCCGAGGTTGCTAAAATTTGTATCAGACGATTGTTTAAAGGCAGAAGAGTAATAATGATCAATTACCTGAGTTATCTGTTTTTGAAATTCACTCCTTCAATCATTAGAATTCCTATGCTTACCAAACATGCTAAGAAAGAATGTTTGCCGGAAGTACTCACAATCAAAAGATTACGTCAGACCATTTAATTCTATATTTTTCGCTCCGTTAACATCCAACGATTAATCAATTTCTAATTATCGTTTCGATATTTTATTACCGGTAATCAAACGCTGTAAATTGCATTTGAACCGATTTATTTCTGGATTGCGTTTTTTCAAATGCTTCGTGCTTACGCCACTATTTACGCGTTTCCTCCATAAGTTAAAACTGCTGCGCTTTAGCTCCTGCCGCATCAAAGTAATAACTTGGGTCTCGGAATATCCAAATTGGAATTTTATGGCTTCAAATGGGGTTCTATCCTCCCAAGCCATCTGAATAATTCTATCGGTATCTTCTGGAGAAAGTTCAGGGGTTACCATGACGAATGTCAAGATAACCCTCTAACAACAAATTAGTTTTTATTGAAATTACTTTTTGCAACAACTTTTCTTTGCCACCTCACCTTTTAAAGGAATGGGCTGCACAACCTGTCGTTTTGGTGATTTATCGCCTTCTTTTATTTGATACACAGAATTCAGTTGTAACTGTGTAAATGTTTGTTTTTTGGACGGATGTCCGCCCCACCAAACTTCCACAGAAGTTACGGTGGTTTGCTTTCCTAAACCAGCTTCTAGTTGCAATGAATTTGCGCCAAAAGACCCTCCTGTACCTGTTGTTAAATGGAACTGTTTAACGCCTTGTGGGCCATCAGTAGTAATAATCACTCTCGAATTTTGACCATCGCGAGGGGTTGTTTTACCTTCTAATTTTAACGTTATCCAATTATTGCTATGATTAGAATTAACAAATAGTGCGTTATGGGCATTATCCCCTTCAACCGCCCCTCCTAAATTGGTATAAATGTCCTGATCGCCGTCATTATCTAGGTCGCCAAAACTAATACCGTGTCCTTTTTGTAAATGACCCAATCCAGATTGACTGGTAACTTCGGCAAAGTACTTTCCTTGTTGGTTTAAAAACGCCCTATTGGGGACTAAACTATTAAATTCAAAAGCTCCGGTACCAGCGTAAACATCCAAGTATCCATCGTTGTTAAAGTCGCCAAAATTGAAACCCATAGCAAAGATCATCTTATCCAATCCCATTTCTTTGGTGACATCTTTGAACTGCTCATTTCCTAAATTTTTATACAATTTAGCTTTTTCAATTCCGGTATTTACTCCCAACATTTCAGCACCTACTTCTCCTCCAACATTACTTAGGTGATCCAAGGGGAATGAGGTAACTAAAATATCATCCCAGCCATCGTTATCATAATCAAAAATCATGGCAGGAAAACTCATAAATGGCTCTTCGATTCCAACTTTTTCAGCAATATCTTCAAACATTACCTCTTTGGTATTAGGCTTAAACCCGCGATGCATAAACAGGTGATTTTTACCACGAATGGACGATATATAAAGATCTAAGTTTCCGTCTTTATTCATATCGCAAAACAAAGCCGCTTTAGCATAGCCAAAATTACCGTCTACTTTCCAGTCTTTGGATTTATCGGTAAAGGTTTCGTTGCCGTTATTAATAAACAATTCGCAGGGGTACATATTTTCGGCATTGTTTTCATTGGCAATAAACACATCCAATAATCCATCGCCGTTTACATCGCCCCAAGTAGCGGTTTCTGTTGGACGAAAGCTCACCATACCGGAAGCAAATGTGATATCACTGAAAGTACCATCGCCATTATTTCTAAGCAAACTATTGGGCCATTCCCCACCTTTATCCAACCAAGCACCACGCAAAATAAGGATATCAACAAATCCATCGTTATTAAAATCGGCTTGTTTTGTATTCAACCCGCCTTTTAATCCGGTAAGCATAGCCGATGAAGTCTTATCTTCAAAGCCCCCTTTTCCATCGGACATAAACAATTTACACTGATCAAATAATCCATAGGATGAGCAGAAAACATCTTGAAATCCGTCATTATTAAAGTCTTCAATGATTGCACCACCGCTTAATCCATTTACATCCACTCCTAAATCGGTAGCCACATTAGCAAAGGGATTCAATAATTGATTTTCATCATCCATTGCAGAAATATCAATGTAATGTTCCTTGGGAACTTCGGCTGGATATTTACCTAAAGTCATGTAGGCAATATTCAACAACCATTTGGATTGATAATCCTTTGGATATTGCGATAAAATTTCTTTAAAAACCTTGATAGCCATGGTGGAACCGTCAGGGGCTTTATGAAATGCTTCTGGTTTTAAGGGCACGATACAGGATGCGTTATTGTGATTAGCAACACAGTTATCGTCTTCACCTCTGCGCAAATGAGCTACGGCCAATAAATCAAATACACGCTTAAATTCCGGCTCTTTTAATGCTTGAGCTCTGCCTCCAGGAAATTTATCGATCATCTGCCCCAAGGTTTGTATGCACAAGTCTGAGTTTCCGGCGTTGAGTAATTCAAAACAATATTTGGTTTCCCAACGAATAATATCGACTGGATTATCCATTTTGGGCATGTTTGCCATCATGTTAGCAGCACGTTTACCTGAAAGGAAATAATTTATATCGGGGTCTGCCGAAGCCGCCAAACTATCCAATACGTGAACCATACGAACGTTCCCCGCAAATCTGGGATCGGAATGCAATTTTGCCGAATCGCTGTTCTCGGCATTTGAATTGGTGGAACAAGCGGTAAAAGTAAAAGTAGCCAGTACTAAACCAACTAAAGGCAGATAAATTCTCATAATAGCGCAGTAAAATTAAATTCTAAATTTGTATTAAAATTAATTTTATCAATACCTTGGAAAGAAATTGACATTAAACCTACAAAAATCAACGGTTCAGGGTAATTAACCGAAGCAATGTTATTTAATTGTTACGGTGTAATGCAGCTCAGGTTTTACCAAATTCTGGGATGGTTTTGTTGAATTTACGGCCCAACCATCTGGCAAATAAACAGCACACAAGGTATTGGAAACATGAAATAATCGTTGATGGAAATTGGCAGGAACTGCGGTTAATATTCCATGCAATACTTCAGGTCTGAATTGCTCTGGGGAATGTGCGTAATCGTGCCAAACCATCACTGATTCCGGCTTGATTAAATTCCCCCATGATTTTTGGGTGTCATTAATTACGTATTCGTGACTGTGATCACCATCGATAAAAATCAAATCGTATTTTCTATTCAATCCGTTAAAATCAAATACTTTAGAATCACCAAAAACATGTGAAACATTGGTTAAACTCTTTGAAAAATACCCGTGTAAGTCGGCGTATTCTTTTGGCCAACCTAACGACTCCATTTCTTCAGTACTTAGGTTCAATGTGGTACAATGTTCCGCAACCGCGGCTACATTGGCTACACTTTCGCCTCTCCAGGTACCAATTTCAAAATAGTTGCAATTAGGCATGGTATCGGCCAGCGATTTCAATAATGCAATATCCGTAACCATAGAACCTCCCCCTAAAAACGAAATGGGAGCCAGCTCTCTACCTCGATCCGTTAACAAATCATTGAGCGCTATTTGGGGTAATCCATTAGAAAATCCAGGGAAGTCCTTGGTAATTTTTGCTTGCCAATAATCATCGGCTTGTATTACGGTATTTAATAAATACGGCCTTTGAATAACTGCCTTTACTGCTTCAAACAACTTAGATAATTTACCCATACCTAAATCAATAATTCCGTTTATGACCAAAAGACAAAGGCAGGGCTGCCATGGCTTTTATATGATGGGTAAGATACTTGGTGAATTGCTCTATTTTCTGATGTTGCTGACTGGGCACCATTTTATCATTAAGCAACGGGAAAACAAAGGATTTAGAATCCAATTCAACATTTCCGTGTTTAGCAATAATTGCTCTTACCTCTTCCGGAATTATACAAACTACAGATTTGCTGAAATTCGTGCGCTTGCCTTCCTCGTTTGTTTGAGAAATTACTAAAATATCTCCAGCGAGGTTTTCGTATCGCAACCAAGCCAAATCGGCCGGGGTTAAATCGTTGCACAAAATCGACATAATTAAAAAGTCTCTCGCTCGTTCCTGATCCGAATTTTGAGGATGAGCAGCCAGGGTTCTGAGGTAATCGGCCTTGGAAGCCCATCGTACAATTTTTTCGGCCGATGGAATTCTGTATTTTCTTCTACCGAAGGGATATTGTTCCGATTCGATGTCTTTTTTATCTAATGCCTTATTAAATATGGCTCGTAAAGGTCTTAAATAAATACCTACGGTTGCTGGCGAAAATGATTTTACATTAAGACAATATTTTTCATAGTCCTGCAACCATTCTTCCGTAATTAAAGCAAAGGGTATTTTATTGGGTTTTGTACCAGTACTATACTCAATGAAATCTAAAATTGATTGTAGCGAGTTCCGATAGTTGGATGCGCTGTTTTGTCGTTGCTCCGCATTCATTTCAATTACGGAATCCGAATAATAAGCGATGATGTCGGGTGCGGTATGCGTATTTTGAAAAAACTTGGCTTCAAATCGATCAAAATCGAAAGGGTCTAAATCCTTGGCGATTTTCTTCGCTGTCCATTCCAATAACTGGAGATTAAGTCGTTGTGCGTTGAGTGCATCTCCTGCTTTCGACTGAAGAATTTTATCAAATTCCTCTGCTGGAAATTCCATATCTAACGGGTAGAGTTTTTGTATTCTCGGCTGGCCGGTATATACACGAAGTTTCACTGGGAATTTACCATTGCGTTTTTCCCGACGTTTGTCGAGAACCACTTTGATAAACACTTCGTTACTCATCTTGGATTGGATAATTTTTTTTTGAGGGAGTCAAAATTAGGCGTTTCCGTGATTATATCCAAGGTTTTCCACACGAAATCAACAATATTTATTCCTCATTTATCGAAGATTTTGCGCATACAAAAAGATCGCATAAAACAGATTGATTTATTATTTTATTTACTCCATCGCTTTAAATAGATTAAAAAACGCTCAAATCACACATGCAACACACCAATTTAATAGACACTGCTCATTGAGATTGTATGCAAATTAATTAGGGCCTTCTCCGAAAGAATTTGAGCATGGATTGTAGGAATGTTGGGTTGTATATTCGCCCATATTGGGGAACCTAATAAAATGAAACGGGGAATATCGGGGGTTGTTATTGCCTACAACGAAATGGAGCGCATCGCCAAATGTGTACGCAGTTTGCAGCGCGTTTGCGATGAAGTTATTGTTGTGGATAGCAATTCAACAGACGATACGGTTGCTGTTTGTATGCAATTGGGTTGCAGGGTATTTCAACAATCGTTTTTAGGTCATATTGAACAAAAAAACATTGCTCAAGACAAGGCGGAATATTCCTGGGTTTTGAGTTTGGATGCGGACGAAATTTTAAGTGATTCTTTGATTGAATGGCTTGTAGATTTTCGTAATCGCTCATTGGATTTGGATGATAACTCCGGCTCCCCAGTAGCTTGGGGATTTAATCGTTTGAATCATTTAGGGGGGAAACCTATTCGCGGTTGCGGCTGGTATCCGGATCAAAAGATTCGTTTATGGCGTAAGGGTTTGGCTCAATGGGGCGGTACAAATCCCCACGACAAAATCGTTGTTAAATCTGATTATAATGAGCGCATTGGTTATTGTCATTGTGAAATTTTGCATTACACTTATGCCAATTACCAGGCGGTGGAAATTCAGGCTCGAAAATTCGGTAGAATTGGTGGATTGGCTTTGCGTGGGCAACAGGTTTCTCGGTTGCATTTATGGTTTAAGCTACTTAGTAGTCCTTGGGTACGATGGATTAAGAATTACCTATTAAAGGGCGGGTTCAAATATGGCAAAGACGGTTGGGTAATTTGTTACTGGCAGATGCATGAGACCTTTTCCAAGTATCGATATGCTTTATTTCCTCATTAATTCCATTGAATAATTTTCACCCATTTACATTGTAAGATCATGTTATTAGCAAGCACCGATTTGGGAGGGATTCAGGCGGGAGTTGACGAGGCTGGCCGGGGCTGTTTGGCGGGTCCGGTGGTGGCTGCGGCGGTAGTTCTTCCCGAAGGTTTTTATCATCCTTTACTCAATGATTCAAAGCAAATCAATCGTTCTACGCGCAACCAACTACGAAGTATCATTGAACAGGAAGCATTGGGATGGGCGGT
>CAYUNO010000094.1:0-8509 GCA_964446075.1 uncultured Flavobacteriaceae bacterium
GTTAAATAAATCTTTCAACATTGACATAGCTATTACTTTTTAGGTGGAATTTGAGCAACCAATTTTTTCTCGATGGCATTGAACCCGTCATCGGTAACGAAATACTTGGCTACTTGATTAATCATAAATTCATCCATTACATCAATGATATTTTTATAGGTAGCTTTATCATCGTTCTTCACTAATACCACCAACTTGGACTCCTTTTGTAATTTTTTAACATCGCGATCGATTTTATTTACCGCTGCAGTGTCTTTTTCATCCGTTTCATTCAATTTCACTTGCAACTTTTGTAATTCGCTCAACAATTGAAAGTTTTTCTCTTTCAATAATTTACGCAAACCATCTTTGGTATAATCGATTTCGGTAATTGCGGTTGCATTACTAATTTGACCGGTATAATAGAAAATCCTATCGTCACCGCTAACTAAAATGGTAACCGCATCGCGCACTTCTGGTTTCTTAATATTGGTATTATCCTCAATTTTCTCTGGGAAAATCATACGTAAAACCTTGGGTTTTGAAAACGTTGAGGTTAATACGAAGAAGGTAAGTAATAGAAATGCTAAGTCAACCAAAGGGGTCATATCCACCCGGGTACTCTGTTTTTTGGCGCGTTTTTTCCCACCTTTACCTTGGGAATCGCCACCGCCTTGAATTTCTGCCATTTTCTTATCCTCCTATTTTTATTCCGGTTTTGCTTCCAAACCCGTAATCATTTGAAACTTAGATACGCGTGCTTCTCGAAGTACATCGATAACATTTTTAACAGTTTCGTAGCGGGTATCTTTTGCCGCTTTAACAACAAACTGCATGTAGTTGTCTTTATCGAAACTCTGATTCTTCTCTTGTGCAGCAGCTTCACGCATTTTAAAATCGTTATCTGCAACTAGTCTGGATTTCAACACCCAATTGTATAGTTCGCAGGTTCTGATTTTATTGGCAGTATCGTAAGGGACACCGGCCGCAGCTTCGGCTATTTTTGCACGTTTTTCAGCTTCCTGGGCCAAGAAGGAAGGCAATTCGGCTACACGCATTCCCAGCGGGCCGCTACCAATGAACTTCTTGATTTCTTCTTCACTCAATCCAACTTTGTAATCCACCATCATATCGCGCAACACTTTTTCCTTAACGGCTGCGTTGGTGATGTCTATAAATACTCTGCCGGTTTCATCGATGGTTACCAAAAACACCTGTTTAGGAATTTCCTTTTCGGTGGTTGAAGCTGGTGGATCAACGAAAACTGGCTCTGGAGAACGGAAACTGGAAGTAAGCATGAAGAACGTAACCAACAGGAATGCCAAGTCCACCATGGGCGTCATGTCCAATGATGGGGTTGAACGGGGCATTTTTACTTTTGGCATATTGTTATTCTTTGCCGCTTATACTTTTAATAAAAGAAAGGTAAACGTGATTGTTAAAATTAATTAGCCCCTTGAGAAGACTGGAAGTTAGAGATAATTGAATAACTCGCTTCATCCATGCTGTGGGTCATTGAATCAATTCTGTTGGAGAAATAGTTATAACTAATAATCGCCAAGGTAGAACCAATGATACCAAATGCTGTATTTACAAGTGCTTCAGAGATACCCGTTGCCAAGGCAGCAGTGTCAGGAGCCCCTGTGTTCGCTAACGCAGCAAACGCCTTAATCATACCCAATACTGTTCCGATAAGACCTACCAAGGTACCGATAGATGCCATGGTTGAAATAATTACCAAGTTCTTAGAAAGCATCGGTAATTCCAAGCCAGTAGCTTCTTCTAATTCTTTTTCAATGGCCGCTTTTTTCTCATCGCGATTCAAAGAATCGTTCGCTGTAACACTCTTATAACGAGTTAGACCACTTTTAACCACAGCCGCCAAAGAACCTTGTTGTTTATCGCAAGCGGAGATGGCTCCATCAATGTTACCGTTGGATAACATTCCTTGCATATTTCTAACAAACATCGCTACATTTCCTTTACCGTTTGAAGCCGCTAATGTAATTCCACGCTCGATAGAAACTAAAATTACAATGATGTTTACCGCAATCAACATAGGTACAATAAATCCACCCTTGTGAATGATACCTAATAAGTTTAACGGATGACCTTTTACTGGATCGCCGCCTTCAAAGTTGGCAGGATTTCCCATTAAGAAAGTGTAGATAACAATACCTACTACGATAGCGGTTACGATGGCTAATCCGGCGAAGTAGGCCATGATGCCATTACCATTGGAAGAATTGGTTTTATTGCTCATATCTTAGATTTTCTGAATTTGGTTGCAATAATAGGGGTACATGCGGTTAAATACAAGTAACCAAATTGTTAAATCGCAACTATTATCTAGTGTTTTTGACTTTTAAAATGAAAACGGCGATAAACATCAAATATTTACCGCCATTCATTATACTTACATTTTTATGACAAATAAGGTAGTTGATAAATTAATCCATAATCAAAACAAACCCAAATGATGCTTCCCAAATGGAATTGCTTAACTACATAAAAACAACAACTCCTTGTTATTTACTGTCGGGATTGGGTCGATTTCCACCAGAACTACCACCTTGACCTTTTTTCTTTCGCATACTCCTTGCTTTGGTAATCAATTCCTTTTTGATTTCTCTTTCAATTTGGGGTAATTGGATTACGCGATTCATACCTATAATGGGTTCTAGGCGCTTTCCATAATTTTGAAGCAAATCCACTTCTTGTTTTCTTAACGTAATGGCTTCTTGAAAATACTGTTGGGCTTCGGCATCCGTTAAATCTTCGGGTTTCTTGCCCGCCCATTTTTTACGAAAAGCCATTTTCGCTTCTTTCAATTTCAATTGGTATTCGTCGTACACCGCAAAGAACTTGGCTTTTTCATCAGCGGTTAATTTCAAGCGTTCTACAAATAGATCTTCACGGAATTTTCTTAATTCCGCAACCTTACTGGCTTTTAAACTATCTCGTTTGGCCTGAGTTGCTGGATCAGTAGCTGCAGGTCTTTCTGGACGCTCGGGTTTGGGTCTATTTTCTTGGGCAACGGACAATGTAGTGAAACCACATATAATTCCTAATACAAAAACTCTCTTTAACACATTCATAATCATTGAATTAATAAGTCTAAATCTTCAAATAAAACATCTTCCATATCAAACACCGCGATGTTGTGGTGCTCTAAATCGTTCAAAGCCTTTTTCGATTTCTCCGGCAAATCGTCTAATTTATCTACCGAGAATACATTGGGCTCTTTATATTTTTCTAGTTTTTCGTCTAATATCAAATTTTCTACCAAACGAATTCCCGCAGGAACCGTATCTTTTGGAGCCGCTACCACAGTAGGAGTTGTTACCACTTCGGGCACAACTACCGCCACCGGTGGTTGTTCTTCTGTATTTGGCTGAATCGCCACCCAAATAAAATAGGCTGCAACAATTGCCGCTACCGAAGCTGCAATACCAATCCAACCTGGACTATTGGATGTATTTTGAACTCTACCCGCAATGGGTGCAAACGGAGCTGGAGGAGGTTCTAAGGTATCCAAACCCGGCTCCGATTGATTGTAGATGATGGTTTCCTTTGGGGCATCATCCAATTTTGAAGCCGATTCGTAAGGTGAAGTTTCTGGAATTAACGACTCAGGAACATGATGAACCACGATGGATGGTGTGGAATCTGTGGGAGAAACCACTTTTTGCGAATTGCTATCCGATTCTTTATTTTCTGTAAGCGATTCTATCTCCGGCCCACCTAGCACTGGTTGGTTGTCATTTGAAATGGATACAATATCATTCCAAGCCGGCACCTCTGAGTCTAACTCAGAAATGACCATTTCTTCAGTAGAATCAACAACGTCATTATTCGATGAATCCAAATGATTGTTGATGGTTGCATCTAAATTGTTGGTTGTATTATTATCTGATCCCTTTTTATTTGTGGACTTTTTAACGATACCATCTACGGAATTTCCAGAATCGGATTCTGTGGCAGCAAAATTCACCCATTCTGGATTTTCATTGGTTGAAACCACCATTGGCTCAATATTGATATTGCCAATCTCCTCAATTTCCTTCCTTACTGCTTCCGATTTAATCGTTTCTGGCTCTTGCTTACGCGCTATTTTTTGCACTTCAACTTGAGGTGTCACGGGATTCAACTCTGCTAATGGCAACTCATTTTTATTGATCGCTGCTGGTGCAACGACCTCATTGGAGACAGTTGTTTCGTTTCCAGTGTTGGCAGACCCTGTTAACACATCGGCCGATATTCCCAATCGCTGCAATAATCTCGATTCAAATTCTTTATGATAAGAATCTGGGGCATTTACTGAGGATGGTATTCTTTCGTTCTCTAAATTCATGAATTAACTTCGTACAACGGGTTAGACAAAATGATTTACAAAAGGTTTAACGCAATACATTTAAATAAATCTCCAATTTTTTAACAGCATGGTGATAAGAAGCTTTTAGCGCGCCCTCCGATGTTTCGGTTAACTGCGAAATTTCTTCGTACGAAAGATCCTCAAAATATCGTAATGCAAACACCAATTTCTGTTTATAAGGCAAGAAGCACATGGCTCTCTGTAATTTGAGTGAAATATCTTCCGGACTCAAATAGATGTCCTCGGTTAAATAGTCCGCCATATCCGGTTGCGCTTCGTCAAAATCAATAGTAGACTTCTTACGTCTCAATAGGTTAATACACTCGTTGGTGGCTATCCGATAAATCCAAGTTTTTAACTGGCTTTCTCCTCGGAACTTATCCAAGTTATGCCAAATTTTGATAAACGAATTTTGGGTTGCATCATCAGCATCATCGTGACTAACCACCAGATGTCGATTGTGTTTATAGATAATCTTCTGATACCGTTTCAACAATGCCACAAAGACAACCTCTTTGGAAGCGCCGTTAGCAAGGGCACTAAGCAACTGTTCATCGGTTGCAGTAGCAAAATCAATGGCTTGATTTTCAATTATTTTATTCTCTTCCGAACTTTCCTGCATAGCAGTCCAATACAACTAGCGAAATAGGGTTATTTCTCTGTAAGGACGAAATCAATATGACATAAGTTTAACACAAGTTTTCCAACTTTTGTGATTTTTAGTTGGAATTTAAGCGTGGATGAATCATTGAAAACCACCAAAAGGGCAAAAACACTGGGAAAATCAAACTTGCATACCCTCCAGGTAAAATTCTCTCTTGAGGCAACGATTCTAATTTATGATACGATAAATTCGCATGCATGTGGTGATGTGAATGTCGAGGCAGATCTAACAATAAAAATCGCGATACCAAACGTTGGGTATTCCAACTGTGTTCCACTCCTACCGATTCGCCCTCCTCTCGCAGCAAGCCGTAATGTTCGATGTAGTTTACATACTCTAATAATACGGCCGACATCAACAACACCAATAGCCAAGCAAAGGCAAAGAGTGGATTTAATAAATAGAGACCCGACACGATGATGAGCAACCAAACGTAGTTCTGTATTTGTATATTACTCATCATTTTGTCCCAAAGAGTAGCTTTTCGCAAGCGAAACTTCTCTTGCTGCCAAGCTTGAATATGCTGTTGCATGATAGCTCTTAGAATAAATGTGTAAATCCATTCCCCCTTGCGTGCCGTTACCGCGTCATCCTTTGTAGCCACATCGCGATGATGAACACGTAAATGGTGCACATAGAAATATACATTACCAACAGATCGCAACAACCAAATTCCTGTATTTCTGAACCATGGATTGGCTTTGTGTATGCATTCATGAGCTACTACAACGGCGCTAGAACCTGCTTGAAACCCCGTAGACAATGCAGCCCAAATGATAAAATTATCGACAATTATTCCTTTGTGTATGCCGATAAACATTGAAATTAACGCAGAGCTATGAAATAGTGTGTGTAAAATCAGCCACATTCCGGGCAAAGGAGAGTCTTGGGATTCGTTGGATGCATCTTCACCCAAAACTAAATCCAACAGGCCTAGCACGATTAGGCTATATATAAAATTGGCCGACGTCCACCATCCTCCCAGCAAATTACCTAGAATACACAAAGTTGCTGGAATTAAACCGATACAATACCAAATATTGCGTTTCATTGCTTATTTAGACTTTTACTTGTTGATAGTAAGAATATTACAAATGAAATAAATTTTCCGAAAAATCAATAACCCAGTTGCTTAGGTTGTGATGTTGAATAGATTTTTTTTGTAATTTTTGAAACAAATTATGAAATGTCTTTAATAACTATTGCATTTTTTGCCAAATTCTATTTGAAATAATAAAAATAAAGGCTATTTTTGCAACCCATTTAACAAATCATTGATATGAATTCTATCGTTAATAGTGTTTCCAGCGAGCAGTTAAGAACAGATTTGCCTGATTTCAAGGCTGGTGACAGAATCACTGTTCATTATAAGATTAAGGAAGGTAACAAGGAGCGTATTCAGCAGTTCCAAGGTGACGTTATCCAACGTCGTAATGCAGGTATCAATGAAATGTTTACCGTTCGTAAAATTTCAAACGGCGTAGGTGTTGAGCGTATTTTCCCACTTCACTCTCCTTTCATCGACAAAATCGAAGTAAATCGTAAAGGTAAAGTGCGTAGAGCACGTATATTCTACTTGCGCAACCAAATTGGTAAGGCTGCTCGTATTAAAGAATTGCGTTCGTAATTCCTTTGAACAGATATTACAAAAAGGCTGTCCGTTGGGCAGCCTTTTTTATTTCCAACTCTACCAAGTGCAGTCCACAGCAATCCTTGGACCCTGCTCAGTGGATTTAAAAATCAATGAGAACCTACCAGACAAGGTATCCGCTTGGTTTCGCGGTAATTTATCTAAACTTTTTTGAGGCTGATTAGTAATTGGCTTTGTATTCAACTTATCCAATGCAGAAGTTTTCTGCGCCGATTGATCCAATGAATTTAATTTTTCTATCTGTATAACCTGCCACCTTCCGATTACTTGAGACAAACCAGCTAAAGAATCCAACCACCGAACTTCGTCTAATATGAAATCTAAATTCCCCATTGCCTCCTTGGTAGGATATCCTTTTTTATAGTCGTTGAGAATTTGCAACCAACTCGACTTCACCCTTTTACCGGTTATAAACCGAACCGTGCTGTCCTTAATATATCCTTCCATAAATCCATCAATATCCCCAGAAGACCAGGCTGAAATTTGTGATTTTAGCACATCTTTCACATCGTTCAATGAATAGAGATTTGCAACAGATCCACCAGATTGCATGGATGAGTTATTGGCTTGATTGGATTGGCATCCGCCAAGGAAGAAAACAAGGAGTCCGCTAGATAGTAGTATTTGCTTTTTGATTGTCATAAATAATTATTATTAACTACAGCTATGCTTTGGCTAGAATTCTTAACTAAATATTTATTCTATCGCTCAATTGCGATTTTTAGGTTTATATACAACTCCCAAAGAAAAATTGTTATGATACGCTCCATTCCCCATTGGGTAATAGATACTTGAATTAGAAGAACCCCTGGAAATACTTGTTACACCGTAAAAAGCAGATAAAGTCAATAGCCATTTTTCACTTATGGGATATCGAGCACCTACTTCCAACATTGAACCAAAGGAACGCATATCCTGCTCAATACTTGGCATATACATTTCGGAATCTTCCACCTTATACAGCAAATAAGGCCGTAACCCAACATATGCTTCAAGCAATTCGGGCAAAGGCAGGGAATTTATGGGCATTACCACTCCAATTCCGGCTTCAAACGTTTGGTACCGAATGTGAAATGGATTAATGCTGGGGTCGTCGATATTTGGAGGCCTTCTGCTTCCGCGTTCGGCAATTCCCAAATGAAACTCCACAGCGGAAACTTTTCTATCCTGCAAGCGGAAACCGGTAATTGCTCCCAAGGAATAGCCTAGTTTATTGTATCCCGAAGCTTGATCCCCGTCAATTTGAGCAAAAACAGCTTGCGTATACGTTGTAGCATAAAACCTACCTTGTTGTGCTTCCAATTGATTAGAGCTAAAAGTGAAAATTACTGCAATGAGCCCCATGGACTTTGATTGAAATAATCTTCTGCAGCCCGAAATAATGGTTGATATTTGCATGAGAGAATTTAAAACATTCAATTATCGGCAATTTTGTGTCGAAATAGGAATTACAACTCGCTATGGAAGAAAAAAAAGTCGACTTTTTAATCGTTGGTGCCGGCATTGCTGGCACTACACTGGCATTAGAGCTACTGCAACGAGGGAAGTCGATTTGTATTTATGACGAACCCAACCCCAACAGTTCTTCTCGCGTAGCCGCTGGGATTTTAAATCCTGTAGTTCCCAAAGGCATTACTACTACCTGGAACATTCAACACATCTTTCCTCAGGTGTACGATTACTACAAACACTGGGAAATGGTGTTGGGTGGACAGTTTATTGAATCACGGAATTTCATTACCCTACACAAAAACGATGATGAATTGAGACAATGGGAGAAGCGATATAACCACGATAGAATGAATCAGTGGATAGAATCATACCCAACGCCGTCTTGGTT
>CAYUNO010000095.1:0-8493 GCA_964446075.1 uncultured Flavobacteriaceae bacterium
CGACGCTACGTTTTTTACTCCTTCGGCATCTTTAACAGACGCTCCCCCAAATTTAAATATTCTCATTGTTCTGCTCTTATCAATAGTAATAATCGTTTATTTCACTATTTTGTTGTTGTTTTGCAAAATAAATACCTACGGGACGTAAAACTGCTATGCCGTATTCAAAACTTATTACCCTCGAACAATTTATCGTAGATCAACAATCCTTGTACAAAGATGCACAGGGTTCACTCAGTAAAATTTTCCGTTCCTTGGAGTTAGCTGCTAAAGTAGTTAATCGCGATGTGCGCAAAGCCGGTTTGGTGGATATCCTCGGCAACTATGGAGCTACAAACGTACAAGGCGAAGAACAGAAAAAATTGGATGTCATAGCCAACGATGTGTTTTTAGCGGCTATTAGCAGAAGTGGAGAAGTGTGTATGATTATCTCCGAAGAAATGGACGAGGTATTTTACGTAGAAGGTGCTGAAAACGAGAAATATATCGTAGCAATGGATCCCTTGGACGGCAGCAGCAACATCGATGTTAATGCTTCTATTGGGACGATTTTTTCTATTTACCGCAGAACCAATTTCACCGAAAAGCCCAGCGTAACCGATTGCTTACAAAAAGGAAAACACCAAGTAGCCGCGGGGTATTTCATCTACGGAAGCAGTACCATGCTGGTGTATACAACAGGAATGGGAGTAAATGGATTTACATTGGACGATTCGATTCAAGAATTCTGTTTGTCGCACCCCAATATCACCACCCCGGATGATGGCAAAATTTATTCCGTAAACGAAGGGAACTTGAATGAATTCCCCGAAGGTGTACAAGATTATATAGCTTACTGCAAGGAAAAAGACAAGGCCACGAATCGACCTTACTCAGCTCGATACATCGGAAGTTTAATTGCCGATTTCCATCGTAACCTACTAAAAGGTGGAATTTACATGTACCCATCCACCGAAAAAGCACCCAATGGTAAGTTGCGATTGATGTACGAATTGAACCCTATGGCGTTCTTGGCCGAACAAGCAGGCGGATTGGCTCATACAGGAAGCGCTCGCGTATTGGATGTGAAACCCACCGAACTACACCAACGCGTTCCGTTGTATATCGGTTCCAAAAACATGGTGGAAAAGGTTTTGGGAATGATGGTATCCGAAGAATTACAAGAAGTTAGCTTGTAATACATTGTAGTACCTTTCAGTCGTTAAGTTCCGAAATTCCCGCGATGGTGGGATAATACCCTTGTGAAGTAACAATTCAGAAATCGTTCAATCTCAGTAGAAGATAAGCGTCACCTTAGATGGTTTCACGGCCATATATGATGAATTTACAATGCATTTCACCCCCACTCAGTAAAATAACTAAAGGAGGCGAATTACTTTACCTTTAATCGCTGGCCTACGCGTATTTGATTATCGCCTAACTTATTCAAATATTTTACCGAATCCACCGTAACCCCGTATTTCTTCGAAATGGAATACAAGGTTTCACCGGGTTGCACAAAATGATAGGTGTCCGCCGCAGGGGCCGATACTGTATTGTTCCCATTCAATCGGGATTCCGGCACTTCGCTACCCGTGGGCTTAACGTTGGGTTTTAATACCAGTATTTGTCCAGCCGATACTTCCAACATGTCCAAGTTATTCCACCGTGCTAAATTTAACGGAGTGGTATTAAATCGGGCAGCAATTTGTTGCAAAGTTTCTCCTCTTTGCACCTCATACACCGATCCATTTGCCGCAGTTTGCGCAGGATTTGCTGAATTTTCTATTTTCTGTCGATTCAAAATAATATCCACCGCATTGGTGCTAACCGCACTAGTCGCTACTTTTGGAGCCTGTTCCCGTTTATCACGGAGATTAATAATCTCGCCAATTTGTGCTTCCTGTCCAGGCGTTAATCGGTTCAGCTTGTACAAATGCTTCATTTTAATCCCATACATTTGGGAAATATCGTGCAATGATTCTCCTTGCTTTACGGTGTGGGTCGATTCCGTAGATCGTTTTTTCTTTGGCTTTAAATAAATTATCTCCCCAGGGTTAATTTGTTCTCCTTGCTTGATATCGTTATATTTATATATCTGCCAAACTTCCAAATTATACCGTGCAGCCAATTGCTCAGGCGTCTCACCGGGTCTTGCCATAATCGCGGGAATTCCATTTACGGCCGATGCCGTAGCTGCCGTATTGGTTGGGGTGTAAAAATCTTCCCCCATCACCACCATGGAATCGTACATGGCCAAACGGTATTTTTCAATAACCCCGATCAATAAATTACCGTACGATGGATTCGTTGCATAACCAGCTTCACGCAAACCGTTGGCCCAATTTTTATAATCGGTGGATGCCAATTCAAATAATTTTGCGTACCGCTTACTATCGTATAAAAACAAAGAATGATCTCGGTAACTCTCGTTGGCGGTTAAATATCCTCGAAAACACTCGTCTTTGGCATCATCATCGGCCAAACAAAACCTACCTGTCCACGTAGATCTGCATTTAATTCCAAAGTGATTATTGCACTCTTTAGCTAATTTACTGTTACCCGAAGCACTTTCTAAAATACCCTGACCCAACGTAATGGAAGCCGGAATACCGTATGCCTTCATCTCCACCATCGCCGCCACTTTAAAACTATCAATGTAAGCCCGCGTGGTCATTTTGGGCTTCACAGCCGGAGCGGGTTCCGTCGGCGGATCCTGCTGTTTTGTGGTTTGTTGGGCGGTAGCTATCGACGTAAAACCTCCCGCAAAAACAATTAAACATATCCCAATTCGAATCCCCGTTTTTACTTTCATCAGCATCAAAATTCAAAAATACTTAGTAAAAGGCAGTTCAATTGAATAGGTTATCAAGTAAACCGGACATCGAACAATTTTCTATGCACAACGGTTTCCTGCAACTTTGGTACTTTGGTCACACGTACTTTAGGGAAAATATCCGATTTTTGTAAAACGATGCTAAAACGATTCGCATTTTTATTCGCTTTATTAACAGGAATTATCAGTTTACAAGCCGCTGGTTTCCCAAAACCTACCTTTACAGCTAGCTTTTCCAAAAGCAATGCAAAAGCAGGGGATATCGTTGAACTAATTATCAAGTTTGATGTAGCCGCTGGCTTTCACGTTTATAGCGAAAAATCGGATTGCCCCGAAGACGATGGACCTATTCGTGCTTCTATTGATTTCACCCCGAACTCCAATTATCAGTTGGTGGGGAAATTTTATGGTGTGGGCGATAAAATGGTAAAAGAAACCGAAGTTTTTAACTGTGCAACGGGAGAATTTACCGGTAAAGGCGAATTTAGACAGAAAATAAAAGTACTAAAGGCAATACCTGCAGGGGGTATTGAAATGATATTTAACGGCCAGATTTGCAACGAAGGCGGTTGCGACAATATCAGAAATATAAAAATAACCAGCCCCGCACTTACGGTTACCGGCAGCATCGCTGCATCTGTTGAAGCTACAAGCACTCCAACCAATGCTGGAGCAAATTCCGCACAAAACACCGACCCCGCAACTACTGGCACAGAAAATTCACAAACCGTAGAAGCACAAACCAATAACCCAACCGCCAGCACCAGCAACACCAACGCTATCACAAACGATGCTGGTTACAAAACATGGAAATCCGGAGAAAAAAAGATGTTTACCGGTAAATCCGTAAAAGACGGTAACGCCAACGAAGAGGGCGAGAGTTATTGGGGCTTATTCCTTTTAGCTTTCATAAGCGGACTAGCAGCCTTACTAACCCCTTGCGTATTTCCAATGATTCCTATGACGGTTGCCTTTTTCATTAAAAGCAACAACAACCGCGCTGCAGCAATCCGAGACGCATCGGTTTTTGCATTATCAATCATTGCCATTTATACCGTTTTAGGAACCATCACCGCCATGGTATTTGGTCCACAAGCAGCCAATTGGTTAAGCACACATTGGATTCCCAATATTTTCTTCACCGTTATCTTTTTGGTATTTGCAGCAAGTTTCTTCGGTGCATTTGAAATTGTATTGCCTGCCTGGATAGTAAATAAAATGGATTCCAAATCCAACGGTGGTGGTATAGCAGGCTCTTTCTTTATGGCAATTACCATTGCATTGGTATCGTTCTCCTGCACCGGACCTATCGTGGGTACGGTATTGGTGGAGGCGGTTCACGGTGGAGCAGGAAGACCCATTATCGGCATGTTCGGCTTCTCATTAGCTTTCGCACTACCCTTTGGTTTACTGGCCATGTTCCCGAACCTGATGAAGAACTTACCCAAATCAGGCGGATGGTTGAACAGTGTTAAAGTAGTGCTTGGATTCATTGAAGTAGCCTTTGCCTTGAAGTTTTTAAGTATTCCCGACCAAACCTACCATTGGGGTATATTAGATAGAGAAATATATTTGTCGATTTGGATAGTCATTTTCTTCCTCCTTGGTTTGTATTTGCTTGGCAAACTCAAATTCCCGCACGATTCAGAGGTCCCTCATGTAAGTATACTTCGATTGTTCTTAGCCATCGCTTCCTTCTCTTTCGTGGTGTATATGTTGCCAGGAATGTGGGGTGCGCCACTAAAAGGACTAGCCGGTTACATGCCGCCCTTGTCTACCCAAGACTTTAACAGCAATTTAAAAGCTTCAAAATCGGGAGAAGGCAATATCGCCAATCCTCCCAGCTACACCAATACCAAATTGCACATACCGCACGATATTGCGGGCTACTTCGATTACGACGAAGCGCTAGCTGCAGCAAGAACATTAAATAAGCCTTTATTTATCGATTTCACGGGCCACGGTTGTGTTAATTGCAGAAAAATGGAAGAGAAAGTTTGGTCCGATCCAAGCGTGATGAAAATGTTGAAAGAGGACTTTGTAGTTGTGAGTTTGTATGTAGACGATAAAAGTATCGCCCTACCGGCAAATCAACTCTTCACTACTCCGTCTGGACAAAAAATCTCCATGCTGAGCGACAAAAACGCATACATCGAAGAAGCTTACTTCGGTCAAACTACCCAGCCATTGTACTGCATCATTGACGGAAATGAGAAATTGATGGAACAACCTTTGGGAGCAGATTATTTCCAGTTTAAGATTGAACCTTTCCGCGATTTCTTAACCAACGGTAAGAAGAATTTCAACCTCAACAAATAAACTCACTGTATATTAGCAACGAATTCAACTTGAGTTACAGACAATAAGCCTTTGATAAGCGCAGAAAATCGTTAGTGAATCATCTTTAAAATTCAACTCAACCCATGGACAATACCAACGTAATCAAACAGCATTTTTTGGAAGCGCAAGAGATACTTACGCAATTCCTAAATGATGAGCAACAAATGGGCAACATCCATGGTGCTGCCAAACTCATGATTACGGCACTTAAAAATGGGGGTAAAATAATTAGTTGTGGTAACGGCGGAAGTCATTGCGATGCCATGCATTTTGCCGAAGAACTAACGGGTAGATACAGAAATAATCGACCTGGAATTGCAGCTATTGCTATCTCGGACCCTTCCCATATTTCCTGTGTGGGCAACGATTATGGCTACGATTTTATTTTCAGTAGATATGTGGAAGCCTTAGGTAAACCGGGCGATGTTTTATTGGGAATTAGCACTTCCGGAAACAGTAAAAATATCATTAATGCCATGGAATCCGCTAAATTAATTGGCATGACTACCATCGGATTAACCGGTAAAGATGGTGGAATGATTAAAGATTTGTGCGATATCGAAATACGTGCACCCTACTCAAATTTTGCCGATAGAGCCCAAGAAATCCACATTAAAGTAATACATAGCCTCATCGATTCCATAGAAATTGGAATGGGTTACCGATAAAACTGCGCAATAATTTGGGAATATTCCCGTAATATTGTTGGCGCATGAATTTTATAGGAATCCTTGGTTTTATTATCATTTTAGTACTGGCATTTGCCCTATCAAATAATAGAAAAGCCATCAATTATCGCACTGTGGGTGTAGGGTTATTGATGCAAATTTTACTTGCGGTTTTTATATTAAAAACCAGTGTAGGGAAATCCGTATTCTTATTCCTTGGAAAGATCGTCCAAAAGCTACTTATGTTTTCCGATAAAGGAGCAGAGTTTGTCTTTGGTCCTTTGGCCCGCGACAAAGCCATGGCCGATACCTTTGGTCAAAATTTTATCTTCTTCTTCCGCGTTATCCCTACCATCATTTTCGTAGCCGTTTTGGTAAAAATATTTTATCATTTGGGCATATTGCAGTGGATTATCAAGCAATTTGCGCGATTTATGAATAAAACGATGCGGGTTAGCGGCAGCGAGTCACTGAGCAATATATCCTCCGCTTTCGTAGGTCAAGTAGAAGCCCAATTAATGATCGGACCCTATGTAAAGGGGATGACTATGAGTGAATTACTTGCTAGCATGAGCGGCTCTATGGCTTGTATCGCAGGGGGAGTAATGGCTACTTATATTGCTTTAGGCATCGACGCTTCCAGTCTGCTCGCCGCTAGCATCATGGCTGCACCCGGGGCTTTAGTAATATCCAAAATCGTATGGCCGGAAACCGAACCCAGTGAAACTGCAGGTGAAGTAAAGTTAGAAGTTAAAAAAGAAAATGCAAATTTATTGGATGCCATTAGCCAAGGTGCTGCCGAAGGTTTGGGTGTAGCTTTAAACGTAGTTGCCATGTTAATCGGATTTTTAGCATTGATTGCCTTTATCGATTTTCTATTAGGGCAATTGGGATCAGCAATAGGGATGTCTCAACTTTCCTTAGAATGGTTATTAGGGTATGTATTCTCGGGATTTGCATGGATTATGGGAGTTCCATCCAAGGATATTCACGCCGTAGGAGGTTTGATGGGCACAAAACTCGTTGTAAACGAATTTGTTGGTTATTTAAAATTGAAGGATATTCAGTCTTCTTTGCAGCCGATTAGCGCTACAATCGCGACCTTCGCTTTATGCGGTTTTGCCAATTTTAGTTCAATCGCAATTCAAGTGGGTGGGATTGGAAAAATCGCTCCAAGCAGAAGGACCGATTTAGCGAAATTAGGATTTAAGGCCTTGTTGGTTGGAACATTAGCCAACTACATGAGCGCTACAATCGCCGGATTGATGTTACAGTTTTAAATCTTTATCAACCAATTTCTACCCAAGCATTTACCCATCCAGCATCAAACTGGGTATTGAATTGCTTGTAAAACTCGATTGCCGGTGTATTCCAATCTAACACCTGCCAAGAAACGCGTTGATAATTTTTCTCTTTAGCATATTGAATGCAATGTGTTAACAAGGCTCTACCCATTCCCTGTTGTCTATACTCCTCTTGCACAATTAAATCCTCAAGGTATAAGGTCACTCCCTTCCAGGTAGAATACCGCAAATAACAAATTGCCATCCCACGCACCACTGAATCTAACTCCGCTACCCATGCAATGGCAACCGGTGAATCCCCAAAAAGAGCTTCGTATAAAGTACCTTCTGTGGCAATTACCTCTTGCGGTGCTTTTTCGTATTCCGCTAATTCCAATATAAGCGCATGCATTTCAGCAATATCCGAACTACGTGCATTACGAACATGAAACATAAATAGAGAGAGTTTTAATGAAGAAAATTGTTGAGGGCAGCAAATGAATCTATGGAAAAATTTAAACTACAACAATTGAATATTAGCGAATCGCCAATTTCAATGTTTTTGTAGCATCACCACTCTTCACTTGAACAAAATACACACCTTTGTCAAGCATTGCATCTGCAACATCAATTCTGATTCTGCCAGATGCGTAATCATTCTTAGTTAAACCGTAAGAATAAACAGTTTTTCCTAAAACATCATTAATAATAATTCCCGCTTCTGGGTACTGCGCTTCCGAAAAAGCCAAATTCACATAAAAATGAGTACCTGTTACTGGGTTAGGAGTTAATGAAAAAGATGGACCTGCAACGGATACTGCAGCCGGCGGATTTTCCCCATTTTCAAGGGACTTAGCGCGTGTTACTGGTAAAAGTAACAACAATAACGCTATGGCCAGGATTTTCTTCATCACCACAAAAATAATAAAAAAAGCGCTTGTTTCCAAGCGCTTTCAAAATTTCTTTTTAATTTTCTGATTAGTGGGCAGCAGGAGCAGCAGCAGCATCAGCAGCAGTTGCACCGCTATCAGCAGCGTTAGAATCAGTAGTGTTGCTATCTGCAGGAGCAGCTACAGAAGAATCAGTAGTAGCAGAATCAGCAGGAGCAGTTTCAGTTCCGTTAGTACAAGCAGCGAAAGCAAATAAAGCTACAGCTGCAAATGCGAAAGAGATCTTTTTCATTTTTTTGTTTTTCCTATTTAAGTGTGGTGCAAAAATATATTGGAAATTACAAATAGCAAAAAAAAAAATAAAAAAAAATTTTATTGTCGCAAAAAATAGACAATACCAAGTAAATCAATGGCTTAAGGATACATAATTCCCTGAAATATAAAGTCAATAGGTATTTTTTTAAACAACTTTATTGGGTTGTTGTTCAATAATCATG
>CAYUNO010000096.1:0-1800 GCA_964446075.1 uncultured Flavobacteriaceae bacterium
AGACAAGGGGAAAACACCCCAATTGGAGGGTATTTATGCCGATGGATACGATAACTACAGACGGGGCATCGCCATCACCGAAAGTGTTCGATATCAATACCTTAACAACGATGCAATCTCTGTTTTTATTGGCATTCATTGCATGCAAAGCCTCACTACTCCAGCCAGATCTTGGGACTTTGGTTTAAATAGAGCACCGGACCCAACCCAATTCGATTTTTCTATCGGTACTCAATTTGGCATAATCATTCCGATAAACGTAGATTCTAAAGCAAAGGTTCAAAATTCAAAATCCGATTACTTTTTCGATTGATTACCGGTTTGAGAACGCTAAATACCCCTTATACATCATCCTAACAGATTATTGCTACAATCCCGTTTCCGTTGAAGATTTTATACCCCATAGCGATAGAACTTTTTGTAAGCTTACATAAAATAGCTGCCTGGTTCAATCCCAAAGCCAAACAAATGGTTTCCGGGAGAACCCGCATCGATTATTTGGGATTAAAAACACTCACTACGGATAAAAAAACTTGGCTATTTCACTGCGCTTCCTTAGGCGAATACGAAATGGCACTCCCCATTGCACTGAGGATTGTAAAGAACAGTACCAATATTCAAGTGATTTTCTCTTTTTACTCCCCATCGGGATTCAACAACGCAAAATTACCCAATGGAAACTTTCATAAAACCTACTTACCTTGGGATAGAAATTCGGAAATAAAGCAATTTTTAACCGCAATAAATCCGGTTTCAGTGGTGATTATTCGATATGAATTTTGGCTAAATTTATTGTCTGTAATTAATAATCGAGGCATTCCGTTGTTTCTTTTGGGCACTTCCTTCAGGGAGGATCAATTTCTGTGGAGGCCGATAGGAAAAGTATGGAAAAATGCTATTGCTAAAGCTAAATACATCGGCGTAATTAAATCAACCATGGTGGAAATTGCTGAAAAGAATGGATTGTCCAACGTGCATTGGTTTGGAGACCCCAAATTTAGTAGGGCTATACTCCGCACTCAACAGGTCCAAGCAAATATCCAAGCCACCCGGAATTCCAATGAAAAAGCCTTGTTGCAGTGGATGTCTAACCAAAATACATTGGTGTTGGGATCTTCCTGGCCAGCGGAAGAGAAACTGCTATTGGAATGTTTATCGGACGCCAAATTTCATCAACAATTCTTTGGTAACAACTGGAAAATTCTTCTCGCACCCCACGATATTTCACACCAACACTGTCAAGAAATTCTACACAATTTCAGTACATATTCCCCCAAATTATTTACCGAAATTAACCCCAATTTCAACGAAGATCAAAACAACTTCGATGCTGCTTTTCCTGAAAATTGCCAGATACTGGTATTGGACTCCATTGGTCAACTTGCATTAGCATACAGCGCTGCACAATTGGCACTAATTGGAGGTGGCTTTGGCAAAGGATTGCACAATATTACCGAGGCACTTTGTTTTGGTGTTCCCGTATTATTTGGACCAAAACACCAAAAATTTCCCGAAGCATCAGATGCCATCGATGCAGGTATTGCTGCCTGTTTTACCAACGCTCAAGAATTACAAGACTTACTTTTGGACTGGGTAAGTAATTCAGAAACTCGAAAAAGTATCGGTAAAAGAGCAGTACAATTCACAATAGAAAACCAAGCAAAAATTGAAGATTTTGCCAAGTTGACAGAAAACATATCTGCAAACTGACAAAAATTCTTCAAAAACAGCAAAAAATTCAGTTCTCTGCTCTTTTTTTTCAATTGGCATAGTTGTGGCGAGTTAGGGGTAAACCAAATT
>CAYUNO010000096.1:1810-8489 GCA_964446075.1 uncultured Flavobacteriaceae bacterium
GTCAGTTAACATCAAACCTTTGGCCGATCGCGTTCTGATTGAACCCGTTCCGGCAGAACAAAAAACTGCTTCTGGTATTATCATCCCCGACACCGCAAAGGAAAAGCCTCAAAAGGGCACTGTAGTAGCTGCAGGTCCTGGCAAAAAGGACGAGCCTGTTACAGTAAAAGTTGGTGACACTGTACTTTACGGAAAATATGCCGGTACAGAAATCAACGTTGAGGGTAAAGATTACCTTATTATGAGAGAAAGCGACATTTTAGCAGTAATCTAATTAATTAAAAAAAACAGTATTATGGCAAAGAAGATAGATTTTAACCTTACCGCACGCGACGGATTGAAGCGCGGCGTTGACGCTTTGGCTAACGCAGTAAAAGTTACCTTAGGTCCAAAAGGAAGAAACGTAGTTATTGATAAGAAATTTGGCGCTCCCCACATCACCAAAGTGTGTAACTGTAGCGAAAGAAATTGAACTACAAGATCCCGTTGAGAACATGGGTGCTCAAATGTTGAAAGAAGTAGCTTCAAAAACCGCAGATGTAGCTGGTGATGGAACTACAACCGCTACCGTATTAGCACAAGCCATCGTTACCGGTGGTTTGAAAAACGTAGCAGCGGGTGCAAATCCAATGGATTTAAAGCGCGGTATCGACAAGGCAGTGAAAGCCGCTGTGAGCAAATTGAATGAAATGAGTCAATCAGTAGGCGATGACCACAGCAAAATCGAACAAGTTGCTTCTATTTCTGCCAACAACGATTCTACCATTGGTGCTTTGATTGCTCAAGCCATGGAGAAAGTTGGCAAAGACGGTGTTATCACAGTTGAAGAAGCAAAAGGCACCGAAACAACTGTTGAAGTTGTTGAAGGTATGCAGTTTGATCGCGGTTACTTGTCTCCTTATTTCGTAACCAATACCGAAAAAATGGAGGTTGAAATGGACAATGCTTTCATTTTGATCTACGACAAGAAAATCTCTAGCATGAAAGACTTGTTGCCTGTATTAGAAAAAGTAGTACAAACAGGCAAACCCTTGTTAATCATTGCTGAAGATATTGACGGTGAAGCATTAGCTACTTTGGTAGTAAACAGAATCCGTGGCTCACTCAAAATTGCTGCAGTAAAAGCTCCTGGTTTCGGTGATCGCAGAAAAGAAATGTTGCAAGACATCGCCATCCTTACCGGTGGTTCTGTAATCAGCGAAGAGCAAGGTCGTAAGTTGGACGATGCTACCATGGAAGACTTAGGTCGTGCCGAGAAAATCAGCATCAACAAAGACAATACCACCATCGTAAACGGTGCAGGTAGCAAAGAAAATATCAATGCTCGTATCAATCAAATCAAGGTTCAAATCGAAAATACAACTTCCGATTATGACCGCGAAAAATTGCAAGAGCGTTTGGCTAAATTAGCCGGAGGTGTTGCAGTATTGTACATTGGTGCTGCTACCGAAGTTGAAATGAAAGAAAAGAAAGACCGCGTAGACGACGCATTGCACGCTACTCGCGCTGCAGTTGAAGAAGGTATCGTACCAGGTGGTGGAGTAAGTTTAATTCGTGCTATCAGCGGATTAGAAAACCTAAAAGGAGAAAACGAAGACGAAACTACCGGTATCCAAATCGTTCGTAGAGCGTTGGAAGAGCCTCTTCGTCAAATCGTTGCTAACGCTGGTGGTGAAGGTAGCATCGTAGTTCAAAAAGTGATGGAAGGCAAGGGCGACTTTGGTTTCAACGCTCGCACTGAGACCTACGAAAACCTAATTGCTGCAGGTGTTATCGATCCTAAGAAAGTATCACGTGTAGCATTGGAAAATGCGGCTTCTATTGCCAGCATGATTCTTACTACCGAATGCGTAATCAGCGATATCAAAGAAGAAGAAAAAGGACATAGCCATGGCCCCGACATGGGCGGAATGGGTGGAATGATGTAATTTCATCAGCCATATTTGTAGAAGGCCGCACTAACGTGCGGCCTTTTTTATTTATGAGTGGTGTCAATCTATTTTAGCGCCTCACATATCTTTGCCAATATGGGAAGAATCATGGGTATCGATTACGGAAGTAAAAAAACAGGAATCGCTGTTACTGACCCATTAAAAATAATCGCCCAGCCATTGGCCACCATACCAACTGAAAAACTGTATCAGTATTTGGTAGATTATCAGAAAACGGAAACATTGGAAGCTTTTGTAGTAGGTATGCCGTCTAGACTAAATGGAGAAGACACCCATGCTACACAACCCGTTAAACAATTTATTGAGGCATTGAAACAAGCTTTTCCCCAAGTTCCAATCTTCACCATAGACGAACGATTTTCAAGTTCCGAAGCATTCAACTCCCTGATTGCCTCAGGTGCTAAAAAAGAAAAACGAGCCAATAAAGAATTGCTAGACTCAATGTCGGCCTCATTAATTTTACAAACGCATTTGCAATCAATACAATAAAGCAATCAAATTTCATTCCTATCGAACCTCCAAACGAAATTGAGCCATAGAACAAACAACTACAGACAATAACACCCGTGTGAATCATTAACCAAATAGCTGCCAAAAATTCTACCATGAAAAATAATCCAAAAAATCAACTAGCACGGTTTATGATTATTGCTGTTTTGGGTTGGGTTTTTATCAGTACATTTTTACACTATAAGAATGTATCCGCCGAAGGCGATGCTGGCTGCTTTTCTGCTATATCAAATCAATTATTGAATGGAGATGTTTTGTATAAAGATGTTTTCGACAATAAAGCTCCCGGTATTTTCTTCCTGCACAGCATCAGCAATATAATTTTAAATATCCTCAAATCCGTTTTCGGCGAAAGCATTCCTATCGGACAAAATCAACTTCTACAATTACTCTGCTTAGCCATCTGCTTATTCCCAATTGGAATCATCTCCATAATAAAAATTAAAAAATCGCCTCTATTAACGGCGATTAATATCTTGCTTTTGGGATTTGGTTTATCCTCTATCATCAATTATTGGCCAGCAATGTATGTGGGTGGATTCACCGAAGAAATTGGCACCTATTTTATAATTGCTTCGTTTTCTCACATTTACCTTAATAAAATAGACCCTGGAAGTCCCTCTATTATTATTACCAGCGGGCTATTTGCCGGACTTGCAACCTGGATTAAGGAACCCTTCGTATTAATAATACCAACCGTGCTACCCTACCTTATACAACTTCCAAAAAGGCAGAACATACAATGGTTAATTGGCTTTTTAGTACCATGGTTGTTTTATGGGCTTTATTGTACTGTCACCGGATCGTGGTCTAATTATTTCAACTATTTACAATTTGCCACAGACTATGCATCCATTAATAGCAACTCTCAAAACATCATACAAACATTCATCCATCAACTGAACCCCATCTCACCCCAAGAGATTTACCCAGTAACACAACTATTAATTTCAAACTTACTGGTCCTTCTTACTATTTCAATCATCATTCTGGCCTTAGGGTATTACCTAAATAAATCGGAATGGAGACCCACGGGATTCAACCCACACAATAATCAACCACTGCCTTCGATAATTAGAAAATTTAAAGTTCTAATCTCCAATAATTCATCTACTAGCAATCTAATTTCGGGGCTTATTAGCATACTTTTTTTACTAATTGGAAGCTTATATTTCTCTCAACTTGGCAGCAAAAACGCTTTCCCTCATTATCAATTACCCTGGATGTTCGCTATTGTCTTTTCAACGTGGATGACTGTGATTTTACTAATTGATTTCATCACAATTTATCAGCCTAAATTCACAGTATTTAGAAAAACTATTCCCATATTCACCCTGTTTATTTTCATTTCACTTTACATTATCCTGCCAAAAGCAAGAGAAAATTACCAAACGGTAAAACAACAAAACTATCCATCATTCTTAACGGAAAAAGAAGAAATTAAACAATGGTCGGAACAACTAGACCCCGCCGTTTTCAACTCCATACAAAACACCTCACTGTACATAGACGATCCACAATCGGGCCGATTGTATACCTTGTTTAACACCCAAGAGACCCCGCCGTTTCCGTGCCCATATTTTGTTTACTTTTACTCACCCAACAGTCACCCAGACACCGCAGTTAGCAATCGATTACAACACACCTTCTACACAAACGCAATGAGACAAATGTCCTTTCTCTTGGAAAACACACCAACATTTATAATTATTGGAAACAACGGCGGTTTTCTCTCCATAAATAAAGAAACCAAGAAATGGTTTTCCGAAAATTACAGAAGAATTAACAGAATAAATTACCAATCATTCAACTACAGTCTTTATCAACGAAAATAGCACTGTATTTCAAGTGTTAACAACCTAGTAAACCTCACTCACAATCAAATAAACTATCTTTGTAAAAGTTCGAAAATCCATGATTCTTCCTATTTACGCTTACGGGCAACCGGTATTACGAAAAAAAGCTTCCGAAATAGACGCTAACTATCCAGATCTTAGACAATTGCTCGAAAACATGTTTGAAACCATGTATGACAGTAATGGCATTGGATTAGCTGCACCACAAATTGGAATTAGTATCCGTTTATTTATTGTTGACGGAACCGAAATTGAAGACATAGAACCCAAAGATTTTAAAAAAGTATTCATTAATCCAATTATTGAAGAAGAATTTGACGACAAATGGGACTACGAGGAAGGTTGCCTAAGTATTCCAAATGTTCGGGCCGATGTAAATCGTCACTCTAAACTCACAATACGCTACCAAGACGAAAACTTCCAAGAACACGTAGAAACCTACGGAGGAATGGCAGCGAGGATCATCCAACACGAATACGACCATATCGAAGGTATTTTATTTACCGATAGAATTCATCCTTTGAAGCGCACCTTGCTAAAAACTAAACTCTCCAATATTGCCGCTGGCAAAGTATCTGCCGGTTATCGCATGAAATTTGCGAAAAAATAGGTAGATTGCTATTACAATTAACCAGATTATGCGCGCATACTGGACCCTGGTTCGACCTATAAATCTATTGATTACTCTGCTAACACAAGGAGTTTTTCTCTATGCCAGCAGTAGAATTACACCGTTTGAAATTGATTGGTCGAATTTCCGATGGTTTCATAGCCCATTTCATTTCCCGGTCGCCATTTGGGTATTATTGTCCTGTTTATTCTCAGCTGCTGCAGGGTATGTAATTAATGACCTTTTTGACGTAGACTCAGACCACATTAACAGACCCAATAAGCGCATTTTAAAACGATATGTAAGTCATAAAGCCGCTATCGTTTATTATTCAATATTAGCCTCTCTAGGAATAATAACCGGATTTTTAGGCGGAACGGGCATGGGGATATTTTGTATTGCCATAGCAATTCTATTGTACTTCTACTCTTCCGATTTAAAAGCCATGGGGTTGCCTGGGAATCTTTTGGTGGCTTTTATGGCTGGAGCCGTGGTGTATTTAAGCAGCAGAGGCGTTTGGCAAGTGAGCAAAGGTCATATTGCCGAGTTTGCTTTATTGGCTTTTACCATTACACTCGCTAGAGAACTAATCAAAGATATTGAAGATATGGAAGGCGATAAAGAGGCCGATTGTCAGACTTTTCCAATCACTTACGGAATCTCAAAAACCAAATTACTAGTATATTTTTCCTTGGGTATTTCTGCTGTCGGAATATTGTTCAATACAATATTTCAAGCGATTTACACCTATCCTATCAATAGTTTAACGAAAGAATGGGGTAAGATACTTTCCGGTTCTAGTATTTTACCCATGTTGATTTACACGGCTGTAATTCTAGCTCCAAGAATGTGTAGTATTTGTATATCTACCTATAAAGCAAATTCTACGGCAGATTTTAAACAGGTATCATTAAAATTAAAATGGTTGATGATTTTAGGGATAATTGGAGTACTCTTTACTCCAATTTAACACCCTGCTCCCATAACTTAGCAACAGCTTCTAATTCTTCATACCAACTAGGACCCATTTTTCTAGTTAAAGCCTCTCGTAAAAAAGAATAAACAGGAATTTGTTCTTTTTCTCCCACAGCACACGCATCTGAACAGATACTCCATTGATGATAATTCAAAGCCGTGTATTCCCCATATTTCTTTGCTCGAATAGGATATAAATGGCAGCTTAATGGCTTGCGAAACCACGTTTTACCGGAATGATACGCCTTTTCGATAGCACAGCCGGCAATTCCAGCCGAATCATATACTACAAAAACACATTCGCCGGTTGGCTCACACACCGTAACCGCTTCCCCATCAAAACTATCTGTCTCAGAAAAACCTCGTTCGGAAAGTAATTTCAGGCCGCTATCCGACATAAACGGCTTCACAACCTCCAATTCCTGTTGAATAATTTCAATTTCTTCCAGCTCCAAGGGTGCACCTGCATCCCCATGAACGCAACAAGCCCCTTTGCAAGACTCAATGGCACATCGAAACTTACGTGTTAAAACTTCTTCAGAAACTAAGGCATTGCCTACAATCAGCATACTTGATCTTATTTCAAATACTCAGACCATCCCTTAGCTTCTAGCTTCTGTGCCTTTTCCTCCACTTCCACTTTCATGGAATGCTTGTATTCAGCTATGGAATGCTTGATGGAAGGATCCGCAACACCCAAAATCTGCGCTGCCAATAATCCCGCATTTTTTGCACCGTTAATCGCAACTGTGGCAACTGGAATGCCAGCTGGCATC
>CAYUNO010000097.1:0-8437 GCA_964446075.1 uncultured Flavobacteriaceae bacterium
TGAACTCAATTATTTTCTTGCTTTAAAAACCAGCGAACAAAATTTTTAACACCCTCATTTACAGATGTTTTTGGTCTGAAGTTAACATATTCTTCTAATTTTGCAACGTCTGCATGGGTTGCTGGAACGTCACCTGGTTGGACGTCCATGAAATTCTTTTGAGCTGTTTTTCCTAAAGCATTTTCGAGAGCCTCAATGTATTCCATCAGTTTCACTGGGCTGGAATTACCAATATTAAATACCTGACAAGGTACCTTGTCCTCATTTTCAGGAGCAGGTTTGGGTATTAATCGAGTGATGGATTCCACAATGTCATCTACGTAGGTGAAATCCCGCACCATATTACCATGGTTAAATACATTGATGGGTTTATCCTGTAAAATCGCATCAGCGAATAAGAATAAAGCCATATCGGGCCGGCCCCATGGTCCGTACACCGTAAAAAACCGCAATCCCGTGGTGGGTAATTTAAACAAATGGGAATACGAATGAGCCATCAATTCGTTGGCTTTCTTCGTAGCTGCGTACAATGCCATGGGTTTGTCCGTTTTCTGATCCTCGCTCAAAGGCATTTCGGTATTTAATCCGTAAACACTACTAGTACTAGCATACACCAAGTGCTTTACACCGCTATATCTACAACCTTCCAAAATACTTAAAAAACCGTCGATGTTGCTATGCGTATAGGCTCTAGGATTCTCCAATGAATAGCGCACCCCCGCCTGTGCCGCTAAATTCACCACATAGTCAAATTGCTGCTCTTTCATAAATTCAACAACCCTATCGTGATCCGCTAAATCCAATTGTATAAAGGCGTATCGTTCAAATTTTTCGCTTTGAACCAACTGATTATATACAATTTTATCTCTAGTAATACCGTGTTCAGCCAATCGAGCGTACTTTAAATTTACATCGTAATAATCATTCACCACATCCAAACCCACTACCATATAGCCTTCTTGCAGCAATCTACCAGCCAAATGAAAGCCTATAAATCCGGCTGTACCCGAAACTAAAACTTTATAATCGGGCATCCACTTGATCCTTGGGTAATACCCCTTTTACATCGTACAAAACACCCTCACCCACTAGAGTACGTAGTTCCAATCCAACAAAACGGTCGTGGGCTACCGCCAATACAGCAGCACCGTAGTTGCCTTCGGGAATTTCGTTGTGAATGGTTAATCCGTATTCGTGTTCTACCTCGGCAATGTTTGCCCAAGGATCGTACACCACCGGTTCTAAATGATACCCGGCCAATGCGTTTACGATATCGATTACCTTGGTGTTTCTCACATCCGGACAATTTTCCTTGAACGTGAATCCCAATACCAAACATTTACAACCTTTCACCGCCTGACCTTTTCCTACCAACAATTTCACCACCTCTGAAGCCACAAATTCACCCATACCGTCGTTTAAGCGTCGGCCAGCCAATATAATCTCCGGGTGATACCCCACTTCCTGAGCCTTCTGAGCCAAATAGTAAGGATCTACGCCGATACAATGTCCACCCACCAAACCCGGTTTGAACTTTAAAAAGTTCCACTTCGTACCCGCTGCTTCCAACACCTCGTGGGTATCAATCCCCAATTTCGAAAAGATCTTACTCAATTCGTTCACAAAGGCAATATTGATATCGCGTTGGGAGTTCTCAATCACCTTAGCGGCCTCGGCTACCTTGATGGAACTGGCCTTGTGGGTACCGGCAACAATCACCGAACGATACAAAGCATCCACAAAATCTGCCACCTCCGGGGTAGATCCGCTGGTAACCTTTAAAATCTTAGTGACCGTATGTTCCTTATCCCCCGGATTAATCCGTTCGGGAGAATACCCGCAATAGAAATCTTGGTTGTAGGTTCTACCGCTTACCTGCTCCAATACCGGAACCATTTCTTCTTCCGTAACACCCGGATACACCGTGGATTCGTACACCACCACAGGAGCCTGACCATGAATGACCAAGGGTTCATTTTTCCCAAACAACGAGGTCCACAATCCCGCAATGGATTCGGAAGCCTTTACCATGGGTCGTAATACCGGTCGGTTATACTTATCGGTTGGGGTGGGTACCGTAACCACAAAGACATTGCAGTTTTTGGCATCGTTAATATCCGTGCTGATGGTTAACCCATGCTGCAAGGCTTGTTTTAATTCGCTGTCCGACACCTCCAAGGTAGCATCGTGCCCCGTATTCAATTGTCCTACCCGATTGGCATTAATATCAATGCCCACCACAGGGTACTTTTCAGAAAAAGCAACCGCCAAGGGTAGTCCAACATAACCCAAACCGATAACGCATATTTGGGTGTTTTCTAAGTTAAATTTCATGCTATATCAATTGTACGCGAGGAATATTTCCCAACGTGGCTTCTGTAAATTCGGATCCGAACACCGCTACACGAATTTTGCGGGATATTAAACGTTCTACCTTATCGATTAATCCCATCATATAATTTCTATCCACTTCTCCCACCACCACTAAGTCGATAAACAAGGATTCCTTCCCCTCGGCCCAGTCGTGCGTGAGGTAAACAGATTCCACTTGACCCAATTTTTGAAATACCTTTTCAATCAAGGAATCCAAGCCCGCTTGTTTCAACACGAAGTTTCGCAATGATACAAACATGGGATGCTTAGCGTTGGCTTTATACAGCTTCTGATTACTATCCTCGGCTTCCGTAGGTTCAATGAGCTGCAAATCGCTCAATTTATTAAGTTCGTAACGTACGGTATTACTGCTAACGCCAAATTCTTTTTCCAAGCCACGCAAATACACCCTACTCTCTGGATTGAGAAACAATCGGGTTAATAATTTGAGTCGGATTTTGCCTTGAACGAGGGTTTCTAACACAGCTTCGCCGCTTCAGTTACATCATCGTTTTGTAACTGATACAATATTGAGTAACAAAATTAAGGATTAATTACAGCCCTGCAAACGGCTTTTCTGAACGTTGGGAATATTTAGTAAAGCGCCCATTAAATCGTATCCACAAAGGATCGTTCGGTTTTATTAAAAATTAAAAACCCAAAAACTACGCATGCAAACGTAAATAAACTGGCATACAGCATAGATCCTAAGGTTAAAAAACCCTTGCCCAATACAGCAAAACGGAATGCTTCCACGATAAAGGTCATGGGATTGATTTCAATGAGCCACCGGTATTGATCCGGTGCTGACTCTAACGGATAGATCACGGCCGTAGCGTACATCATCAACTGGACCCCAAAGGTGATTAAAAAAGTCAAATCTCGGTATTTTGTGGTCAAAGCAGTAATAATCAAACCCAGGCCCAAGCCCAAGAATGCCATAAGCAATACCAAATAGGGAAATAACATCAAACCCCACGAAAACACAGGAGTAAATGAACCTTGAAACCCAAAATACACCATGGCTATCAGCAGTAAAATTAACTGTACGGCAAATCGAACCAAGTTGCTAAATACAATGCTTAGAGGTAATATAATTCGTGGAAAATACACCTTGCCAAAGAGTTGTGCGTTATCTTTAAATACCGTACTAGTCTTGGTTAAACAATCGGCAAAATAATTCCAAGCCGTAATACCCGCTAGATAAAACAAAAACCCTGGCAAACCATCAGTTTCTACTTTGGCTATTCCACCAAAAACTACCGTAAATACGATGGTCATGAACAAGGGTTGCACGAAAAACCACAACGGACCCAAAATGGTTTGTTTGTAAAAACTTACAAAATCACGTTTTACCAAAATCCACAGTAAATCCCGATAATGCCACGTTTCTTGCAAATTAAAATCCAACAATGGCGTTTTTCCCGCTATTTCTAAATCCCAATCGTATTCTTGTTCCAAGTTCTTCATTTCTTATTAGTACTAGAAATTAAGTCATATACTGCAATAAGTCACTCCGCAAAGATGCAACTTCCGGCCACTGTCCCAACCGATGATTATGCCAATATTGGGGTGCAATAAATAGTTCTTTCGGCACTGCTTGGCTTAATCTTCTTTCAACAGCACCCAAATGCACAGCACACCATGAAAAGGTACTGCCCGATAATATTCCGTAAGGCAATTGTTGCATGATACACAAATCCTCGGCTAACCCTAGCGTTGAAACTTCACTACGCAAAGGCAAATCAGATAACAGTTCATCCTTAATATCTTCCACATACGGTAAATCATCCGTTAAAATAACCAACACTTCAATCTCCGGTTGCTGTTCCAATAATGTAGTGATTGCCGTGCGGTACCATGACAAAGGCAACACAGCTGGATACTGTTTATTGGGCCAAAATACATAATCCCCTCTACGCACATGCAAAAATGCCGTGGTCTCTATGGTTGCGTTTATTGTAGTTAAAAAGTCATCCACCGTTTTCCGCACAACCCGTTTGATTTTTCCGTTGAATCTAAACTGGCTTAAACTTAACTGATTCGGAAACAACAGTGTTTCCAACGATATATATGCAAAGCCACCAAATAATCCTTTTTCTATCGAAACTAATTCAGAGCCATGTACTCGAATTTCGGATATCAACCGCAACCGATATAATAGTCTTACCCATTGTATTTTTCTATGCATTCCCCACCAATAATGGATCCGATTCGGGATAAAAAGAACATTTTCAAGGTCAAAAATTTTCTCCAAATCTTCAAAGCCAAACAAGCAGATTTTGTCCTTCGGAAACCAAGTTCGCAGCAGGTAATATTGCAGAATTTGGTTGCCCAACCTACCGTGTTCTGTTACATAAATTCTCATGTAATTATATAGGGCATTTTTTTGAGGTTGCAAAATGCCCCCTCTGCATTAAAAATTGCTATTTCTTAACCCCAAAAAACGCGGCAAACGGCGCAAGAATTGCATTCCAAATCAAATTCCCAATGGATTTATTAGACTTTTTATCGGTGCCGTAATATCCGTAGCCGTAGCCATAGCCGTAACCATACCCATAACCGTAACCATACCCGTATTTACCATAGCCGTAATTATAGCCATAACCATAGCCGCTGATTCCTTGTTGCATACCGTTCATCACCAAGCCCATATGGTGGAACTTGCCTTCTTTGTAATACTTGTTAATCACTTTAACTATGGCTTCTTTGGGTGTGTAATTGTGTCGAACAATAAACAACGAACCATCCACCAAAGCACTTAATTCTTGGGCATCCGTTACCAAACCAATTGGCGGACAGTCGATCACCACCCGATCGAAATTAGCTTTCAAATATTCCAGCAATTTGGCATATTTCCCATTCATAATCAATTCCACAGGATTAGGAGGAACGGGACCGGAAGGGATAACAAACAAGTTTTCGTATTCAGTGGCGATAATAATGCGTTCTTCGGGTATATCGCCCCCCAAATACATACTCAACCCAATTTTCTTATCGATTTTAAAGTGTTTGGCAATGTTCGGTTTGCGCAAATCACTTTCAATTAGTACCGTACGCAATCCCGCTAAAGAATAACTAATCGCTATGTTCGTACTCACAAACGACTTACCCTCACCCGGTATAGACGAACTCACCAACAAACTCTTCAAACCCGAAGTATTCAAATACTGCAAATTCGAACGCAAACCTCTGAACTGTTCGGCAATCAAACTCCGATTACCATCCTTCATGATTAACGGACTATCGCTTTCAACTTGGATAATTTCAGCCAAGATATTAGCCTGAGTACGCATCTCCACATCCGCTTTCCCAAGAATTTTATTATTCATAAAACTCTTCAAAAACAAAACACCTATTACCAACAAGACAATCGAACCAATAAAACTACCATAAATATTCCCGGTTTTCGGACTGATTATAGCTCCCGCTTGTGCCGCCTGAACCACCGAAACATCGCTCAAGGTTCCCGCTTGAGAAATCGCTGCTTCTTCCCTGCGTTCCAATAGATAGGTGTACAAGGCATTTTTAATTTCTTGTTGGCGCGTAATATTTAACAACCGTCTTTCTTTTTCAGGTACCGAACGAATGATGGAGGTGTACTCTTGATTGTACTTAGCTTTATCCGCATTCAACTTGTTCAATACCACATTCACTCCATACCGTGCATTGCGAATACTCTCCAAAAATTGCGTTTTCAACTTATTAATACGAGACTCAACAAACTTAACCTGTTCGCTTTCTGGGCCCCCCGATTTCTGGGCTTTCTGCAATTCATCCTCCAACTCCAACAACTGTTCAAAATACTTCGAGATGGCTCCACCACCCATTTCTCCGAACGTCAAGGGAGTCATGTTGGGTTTGTTAATTTTACCGCTAACGTATTTTTCCAACTCGTCTAACAAATACAGTTGAAATTCTTGGTCGTATTGCTTTTGTTCGCTTTGCTGGGCCTTGGAGAACAGCAACTCTGCTTCCTTTTCACTAATCTGAACGTTATTGGTGCTCTTAAAACTCTCTATATTTCGTTCGATGGAGTCCAAATCCTGACCCACATAAGCCAATCGATCATCAATAAAATTCATGGTAAACTGAGCTGACTTCCGCTTTTCCAATTGCAACTCGGTCTGGAAACTCTCCATGATGGCATTTAACCATTCTTCGCCTCGTTCTGGTTTATCCGTGTTAATAGAAAGGGCCAATATAGAATTTTGTTTGTTTTTAGCTACCTCAAACGTAGATCGCAATTGCCCAGCCGCTTCGTCTTTGGATATGATTTTAATCCAAATCTTAGGGAATTTTAACCAATTTTTTAAATAACTATCGCTACAACTGTTTGGAGTAATAACTACGCTGTTACCCCCTATTTGTACTTGTTTGTGGAATGGATAAAACACAGAATTAACCACTACCCCATTCTTTTCTGGCGCAAAATTGATTTTACCACGAAACGGTACAATAGAATCCGGGTTAACCGCCCTGATTTGAAACGGCATGGTATTTTTATAATCAAAATAATTATTAAACTGACCCTCCCATTCGTATTGGAAATACGCATTCACCTTGTCGGCGGCGCGTTGCATTACCTTAGAACTCTTCAATAATTCAATTTGGTCTTCGATGGTAGTAGATCCCTGACCCAATACCGCTGTTTTCACCAAATTATCCGTGGATTTAGAATCGTCCTTGATTAATAAACTAGCATTAACCTCATACACCGGCCGCTGATAACGTAAATACACCTTAGCCGAAATATATCCAATAATCGCCGCAGCCAATACCACAGGCCAATACGGAATATAATCCCGCAATAGGGTTTGCAGCATATTTCCCGATCCGCCCGAACTGGCTAACTCGTCATCAAATTCGTTATTACCTTCCAAAATCCCTTACTTTAAACTATTAATAAACAAAAAGAAAATACTTACCGTGCTGGTTATACTGGTCACCAAGGATATCAACTGGATATTGGTTTCCAAAAATTTACGCTGATTGGGTTCAACATAAACAATATCGTTGGGCTGCATATAAAAATACTCACTATCAAAAATATCCTTTTGCGTAAAATCCAAACGCGTCACGGTTCGCTTATTGTCTACCTGACGGATTAACAAAATGTTATTTTTCCTATCCGTCCAGCTAATTCCTCCAACCATGCCCAAAAACTGGATGATATTGGTCTTATTATTCATAATAAAAATAGTTTGAGCTCTGTCCGTAGTTAAATAGGTTACCCGAAAATTCAACAAGCGCACATTCACAATGGGGCTGTTTACATAAGGTTTCAAACGCTGCTGTAACGTATCCCGCAATTGCTCTTGGTTATAACCCAGCACCTTCAACGTTCCCAATTTAGGAAATTCAATAGTTCCCTCCTCGCTCACCAAATACCCCATCATACCACCACCTTGGCCTCCTTGCATCATCATGCCTCCTCCCTGTCCACCACCCATAGGCATATTAAAATACTGCACGGATTCCTGATCGTAGCCGTACACCATAATGCTCAACTGATCACCCCGCTGAATTACCGGCTTCACCTGCTGCATACTCGCATTGTAGCTAGTATCGCTCATGCCTCGAAACAACAACTGATTTTTTCTGGTAAAACAACCGGTGCTACCCAACACGATTAGAGCCATCATTGCCCAATAAATCCTACCCCTTCCCGTAATTCTTGCCAAACTATTTATACTATTTTTCACGTAATTCTTTTTCATCCTGCAATTGCCATTACCGCTTACCCCGCAATTACTATGCCTTTTCATCCCAATAACTATTCTCCACTCTCACCGAAAGTGCCATTTGGCCTAGGATGAGATCCTCGACGAGAAGAACTTTTCTTCCTAATTATATCATCCTCTACCTCAATGCTGGGGCCAATACCATTGGATCTACTGGAATGTTTGCGCTTACTACCATGACTGCGTTTGCTCTTAGACGACCTTCCACCAAACCATGACTTTAACATCGTTTTTCCATTAAAAGATCCACCATCCTTCTTTCCAAAATACCCTCCAAAATATCCACCTCCATCGCTTCCATAACTGTAGGCACTTCCTCC